>DATMYB010000361.1:0-7774 GCA_035561215.1 Syntrophomonas sp.
ACTAGTAGTCTGTGTCACCTAAAACTTTGCTTCCCGCCGGCCAAATTTTCGCAGGACTTCGTTGTCGTCAATCGCAATACGTCCAGTATTGCTCAATCCTCCGCCTTGCCCTGCAAAAATTTATCTCGGCGGATAAAATAAACTTTTAGGCGACACAGACTACTAGACGACTGAAACGGGAATAGCTTTCCATTAGCGCAACCTCAGATAACCGGATAATTTTTTCTGCCGAACGTTATCTCAAAATCTTTCCACCACTTCTTTCGAATTCCTTGTATTTGACAAACAGTGTTTACATTGGCCGGCTCGCGTCTACGCATGCAAGGATTGTACTTCTTATTTTCCCAAAACCCAATCTACATATACACAAGTGAGGTTGTCACATAAAGTGTGAAATTGGTCAAGAAACGTGCACGCCGTTTCGGCGGACAAAAGGGGACCGACTGCGGTAGCAAATAAAGTGCGATATTATGCGGCTGAAGCAATATCCAGCATCGGGTCCGTTCCTTATACTTTAGGAAAGTATTCGCCTGTCATATCTATGGTAAAGGCTGGGGAATAACGCAGGGGAAGGCACGTTATGCGGAAATGTTTCCGGCGCGGCTTTCATGCGCTGCAAAGACAAAAGCAAGGATGGGTAATGAAATGAGCAACCGTATGGCGGAGTTAGCGTTACAGGCTGGAATAGTGGGCGCGGGAGGAGCAGGCTTTCCTACTCATGTAAAGTTGGACGCGCAGGTTAACCATATAATCGTAAATGGCGCCGAGTGCGAACCTTTAATTACAGTTGATCAGGCGCTTATGCTTTTCCAGACCGGGGAATTAGCGCAAATGGCTGAAAAAATACGTATCGAACTGGGAGCCGACCAAGTTTCTTTTGCGGTTAAAGCCAAACATACCGAGATCATACACGCATTAAACAGAGAGTTGGCTGCATTCCATGATTTGAAAGTTTTTTCTTTAGGAGATTTTTATCCTGCGGGGGACGAGGTAGTAACGGTGTATGAAGTCACTGGCCTCTCTATTCCGGAAGGAGGGATTCCCCTCGATGTGGGTGTGGTTGTATTGAATGTCGAGACTTTATGGAATCTTGCCCAAGCGGAAAGAGGCGCTGTAAACACGCATAAATGGGTGACGGTTGCCGGCATGGTTAAATCTCCGGGGGTCTACCGCGTGCCTTTAGGGATAGCGAAACAATTGGTCCTGGAAGCAGCCGGGGCATATCTGGCGGAAGGGATATCTGTGATTGACGGCGGCCCGATGATGGGGAGGCTTGTATCTGATCCGGACGAGGCCGTCACCAAAACCACCAAAGCACTGCTGGTTTTCCCAAACGATAATCCGATTATTGTAAACGCTCGCCGAGACATTGATACGATGCTTCTGCAAGCGCGGTCCCTATGCTGCCAATGCCGGATTTGTACGGATCTTTGCCCCCGCAGTCTGCTCGGATACAACTGTGAGCCTAACCGTACTGTTTTAGACGCGGGTTACGGCTGGTCCCTTAGCAGTGATCACCTCATACAAGCCGTGTCATGTTCGGAATGCGGCGCTTGCGATATGTACAGCTGTCCGATGGGGCTTTCTCCAAGGCGCATTAACAGCGTTCTCAAACAACAGCTAAGCAAATCGCGAATCGCTAATCCCTGCAAAGGCAATATCCCGCAGCCGTCAGAGTGGCGTCCTTATCGAAGAATCCCAACCGCAAGACTGCGTATGCGACTGAATATCAACCAATATGACAGCCCCGTCGCCGTAAACGAATATGCGTTTACGCCTGCTGGAGTTTATTTGCCTTTAAAGCAACATATCGGTATTCCGGCACAACCGGTGGTAAAGGTCGGGGATGCGGTGGTGACCGGACAATTGATAGCGGCTGTCCCAGAAAAAACAAAGCTTTCCAGTAATCTTTTCAGCAGCTTGGACGGTAGAGTAGCCGAGGTAAATGATCAGGGCATTAAAATCGTGAGGTGAACGCAATGAAGGATGTTAAGAAAATTGACTGTATCGGTCTGATTGAATATCGCAGCGTAGCCAAAGGTCTGGCGGCTGCGGATCTTATGCTGAAGTCCAGCGATGTTGATTTACTATTCTCCGCGGTATTATGCCCGGGAAAATATGTTGCCATAGTGGCGGGCAATGTGAGTTCGGTGCAAGAGGCGGAGAAAATTATCCATCATCGCGACGGAGAATACATTTTATCATCCACCGTGCTTACGGATATCGATCCCCAGGTTTTGTCAGCCCTCACCGCTACTAGTCATTTCGGCAGGCTGGATACGCTTGGAGTGCTGGAAACCATAAATACCGTTTCGGCAGTGGCGGCTGCCGATAAAATCGTAAAATCGGCTCGGGTTGATTTGATGGAAATACGTCTGGCGCGTGGAATGGGCGGAAAAGCGTTTGTTTTCTTCAACGGCGAATTGGCCAATGTCGAGGAAGGAATGCGGGCCGCAATCAATGAGCTGGCACAGAGCGGCACTTTAATAGCCACATCAATCATTCCAAACGCCAGAACAGAAATACTTCTGTAGGTGAACTGAAATGGCTCATATTGATAAGATCAATCAGAAAACCGCTTTACTTGCTCAAAGAATGCTTCAGCCTCAAAAAGCGCCGCCTTCCGTCGAGGTTTATTTAGGCGTGGATGTTGGCACTGCCAATGTTGTAACCGTGGCGGTAAATGAAAAGGGCGAGCCGCTGGGGGGAGAAATAGAAAGCGCACGAGTTACCCGCGAAGGGATTATCGTTGATTATTTGGGAGCTGTTGGGATTGTTGCCCGACAAGTGGAGAGCCTGAGGCAAAGATTAGATCATCCGCTTCTGTTAGGAGCATCGGCTTTCCCTCCGCGGACGGAGACGGGGAATATGCGTATAACGGCTAATATCCTTGAGGCGGCCGGTTTAAACGTAATATCCATGGTCGATGAGCCCACGGCAGCGGCAATGGCTCTGGAGATAAGCGAAGGGGCAGTTATTGATGTAGGGGGCGGTACTACCGGAGTATCGATACTTTTAGACGGCGAGGTCATAACCACAGATGATGAGCCGACCGGAGGATTTCAGTTTGATTTGGTCATTGCCGGAGGATTAGGAGTTACTATCGAAGAGGCCGAAGCCATGAAGCGTCTTCCTGAAAAACAACGGATCTTGCTGCCGGTGGTGCGGCCGGTGATGGAAAAAGTGGCCTCTATTGTATCTGCGTTGATCGATGGATATCCGGTTAAAGATCTCTACCTGGTGGGAGGCAGCTGCAGCTTCGAAGGTTTTAAGAGCCTTATACAGAATCAATTGGGTTTACCTACCCATTTGCCGCAGGCGCCGCTGCTTATAACTCCCTTGGGAATCGCTCTCGCAGCTGCGGCCTGCAGCCGCGACAAGCTGGGGGTCGGTCGATGAACGGAAAACATACTGGAAGAGGTGATGCCGGGATTTGCTCACGCAGGGACAATCGTTCAGACCAAGAGAATTAGCTAGGAGGTTGATTATTTGTTATGGAATTTTCAGCAGAACAAATTGTTAAATTGGTCAATCAGGTAATAAAGGAATTGGAAAATGAACCGGATGCTTTAGCCAGTCAGAGCGATGATTATTTGGAACAGTTTGGAACCGGGGGAATCGAACCGTTTGACATGGCTTATACCTTAATTGATTATTCCGGGAAAAAAGAAAATATTTCTCCTTTCCCACGGATTAATCGGATTCGTAAGCGTGTTTTTGAGACAGTGCAGGAATTGGAAGCTGATCGGGCGGTTTTGCTGACTGAAGCCTACAAAATGTATAAAAACGATCCCCAGGTCATTAAATGCGCCAAGGCGGTCGCTTATATTTTACGCAAAATTCCCATTCATATCATGTCGGATGAATTAATCGCAGGTGAAACTGGATGCATGGGGCGTCACGCGGCCATATACCCCGAATACTCTTATGATTGGGTTTGCGATGAATTGCGCGGCGACAGGATTTGCCGACGTCCGGAAGACCGCTATCAGACTCCGGAACATGTCAAAAAAGCCCTGCTGGATTTAGAGGAATACTGGATTGGAAATACTGTTGCCGATGAAATTACCGGCTTGCTGAGCGAGGAGGAGTTAAAAGGTTCCACCGTCGGAGGACGGCCGGTGTTTACCCCCAATCTTTTTTACTATTATGGTTTCGGCCACACCATGCCGCGTCATGAACTGATTTTGGCCGACGGAATTGGCGGACGCAAACAAAAAATTGCCGCTGCTTTGGCTAAATGTGACATTACTACCGGCGAAGGTTTAGAGGCACGTGAAAACTATTTGGCGCAGTTGATTGTTTTAGAGGGCGCCAGCGATCATATGAGGCGTTATGCCGACTTGGCGCGGGAGCAGGCGGCTGCAGAGAACAACACCGTACGCAAACAGGAATTGATGCAAATGGGTGAGAATTTTGAGTGGCTTGCTGAAAATCCGCCCCAAACCTTCTGGCAGGCTCTCCAGCTTTATCAAATGACCAACTGCATCGGCTATATCGAAAGCAATGGACAAGCTCTGTGCTTTGGGCGTTTTGACCAGGTTTTGCATCCCTTTTACGAAGCCGACATGAAAGCCGGCCGCATAACCAAAAAATTTGCGGCTGAACTGACGGAGGCTTGGTCCATAAAAACATGGGAAATGCTTAAATTACGTGATGAGATTTCAGCTACATTATCTTCGGAAGCCGGTATGGGTTCCACTGTTACCGTCGGAGGCCTGAAAAAAGACGGAACGGATGCGACCAACGATTTGACTTACCTGCTGCTGGAAGCCCATGCTCATACCCAGTTGCAGGAACCATGGCTGTCGGTTCGGTGGCATGTCAACTCACCCTGGGAGTACAAAGTGAAAATTGCCAGCATTCTCAGAATCGGAACCGGTCTCCCCAAAATTTTTAATGACGATTCCTGCATCCCCGCTCAAACCGGATCATCCGGCAAACCGATTGAAGATGCCAGGGATTATGCAGTGGTGGGGTGCGTTGAACTGGATATTCCAGGGAAGGAATACGGCGCTCATGATTCAGCTTACATGAGTCTGTCTAAAGTGTTTGAAATGGCATTGAACGATGGCAGATGTCTGGATTGCGGTCCCGGATGTCCGCGCTGGCAAAAATGCGGCGGCATTGGGGGAAGGCTTGGACCTCAATACGGCGGCCTGAAAGATTATACCTGTATTGAGGATTTGATGGAAGCCTATCGCAAACAAATGGAGTACTGGGTCGATAAAATGGTTGCGGTTATTAATGCTACCGAGATCGCGCATAAGCGCAAAAAACCGCTTCCTTTCCTCTCGGCAGTCTTTGAAGGTCCTTTGGAAAGCGGTAAAGATGTTACGGCCGGAGGGGCTGTTTACAACTTCAGCGGTCCGCAGGGCGTGGGAATGGCCACGGTAGGAGACAGCCTTTGCTTCATAAACGAAGTCGTATTTAAAACCAAACAAGTGAGTCCGGAAAAATTGCTGGATGCCATGCAGAAAAATTGGGTTGGCTATGAAGATCTGTATGCGCTGGCTAATTCCGAAAAAATACCGCATTTCGGCAATAACAACGATTATGCCGACGAATTTACCAAGTTTGCCGCCAAATGCTATATCGATGCAGTGCATGGGCATATGAATACCCGCGGCGGTAAAATTGTCCCCGGTTTGTTCTCGGTATCCGCCAATGTCGGTATTGGCATGTGGCAGACAGCTACTCCGGACGGCAGGCTGGCCATGGAACCCGTATCCAATTGTCTGGGACCGGTTCACACCAAAGTCGGCTTCCACGATACCACCGGCCCTACGGCAATGGCGATTTCAGCCGGTAAACTGGACCAGCAGCGTGCAAGCAACGGAACTTTGCTTAACGTGCGCTTTTCACCCAACTGTGTAAGCGGGGATATAGGGCGGGAGAATTTGATACGCTTTGTTGACACCTACTTCCAGCACAAAGGAATGGAAGTGCAGTTCAACATTGTCGATCACCAGACGCTTTTGGATGCCCAGGCGCACCCCGAAAATTATCAGGGATTGCTGGTAAGGGTAGCCGGCTACAGCGCGTTGTTTGTCCGCTTGAGCAAAGCCTTGCAGGATGACCTGATCGGCCGCAACGCTTACAGTGCTTTTGATTGACGAAGCGGCAGGCACAACCTGAAGTATGCCGGCAATTGCCAGGAAGGGAGGTGTAATGCTGGCGTTTTAGCCAGTCCGCACCAATGAAAGAGAATAAAACCAAGGAAGCTGTTATTTTTAATATTCAAAAATTTACCGTTCATGATGGTCCCGGCATAAGAACCACTATATTTTTTAAAGGCTGCCCTATGAGTTGTCTATGGTGCAGCAATCCGGAAAGCATTAAGCCTTATCCCCAGGTGGGCGTTTTTAAAAAAGATTGCATAGGCATTGATGTTTGCGGCCGGTGTCTACATGCCTGTCCTCATCAAAATGAACAAATCTTACAGACGGACAATGGAAAAGTTGCTGGGATCGATAGAAACAAATGCCGCAATTGTTTGCTTTGCGCTGAAGCCTGTCCCAACGATACCCTTAAAGTCTATGGACGCAAGTATTCGTTGCGGGAGGTCATGAAAATCATTATGGAAGACCGGCAGTTTTACCGAGAGTCCAACGGCGGAGTGACTTGCGGCGGTGGGGACCCCATGTTTCAGTATCAATTTGTGCGCGAGCTGTTCAAGGAATGCAAAAGGTACGGAGTGCACACCTGTCTGGAGAGCGAACTTCAATGCAAGCGGGAAGCGATCGAGGAGGTGCTTCCGTTTACCGATTTGCTCATCACTGATATTAAAATCATGGATAACGTAAAGCACCAACAGTATACGGGGGCAAAAAACGAATTGATTCTGGATAACATTAAATTTGCAGTCGATCAAGGCGCTAAAGTTATCATCCGGACCCCGGTCGTACCCGGCTACAACAATGATGAAGGCAATATTCATGCTACCGCGCGCTTTGTATCAGAACAACTGAAAAATAAGATCGTTCAGTTTCAGCTTTTACCTTATCGCTTGTTGGGAACGGAAAAATATGAATCCCTGGGAATACCTTATCCCATGGGGGAAATGAAGCAGCCTGCCCGAGAGGATTATGAGCCGAATATACGCCATTTGGCACAAATAATGGCAGGATACGGAGTGCCGGCTGTGGCCGGCAGCAATGTTAAATACACTTACTAGGCAAAGGGGAATTGGAATGGCAGAGATGAAACAACGTATAATCCAGGAATCCGTTCCCGGAAAACAAGTGACGCTTTGCCACATGATTGCACATTGCGATACCGCGCTGGTAGACAAGCTCGGGATGGAAGAGGAATCTGCCGCCGGGATTATGACCATCACGCCTTACGAGGCGGTTATCATTGCCGCAGATCGGGCGGTAAAAACATCGGATGTGGAGCTTGTAGTAGTGGATCGTTTTACAGGAACCTTGTTAATTACAGGAAAGGTTAGCTCAGTAGGTCCGGCATTGTGTGAAGCCAATCGTTATCTTTCAGAGGTTCTGAATTTTGATTCGACTGATTTCACTCAATCCTGATGTCAGGGAAATAAATTTATTAAAGAATATGAAGGAGGGTATTTCATATGTCTCAGGAAGCATTAGGAATGATCGAAACCAAAGGATTAGTACCGGCAATAGAGGCGGCCGACGCCATGTCAAAGTCAGCCAACGTGGCGCTGGTGGGATATGAAAAAATAGGTTCGGGTCTGGTAACCGTTATGGTAAGAGGCGATGTGGGAGCGGTAAAAGCAGCCACCGATGCCGGCAGCGCAGCT
>DATMYB010000362.1:0-4263 GCA_035561215.1 Syntrophomonas sp.
ATATGCAAGGATTTGTAATTTTAGTTTAACAAACTGAGTTATAATATCAATCCTTCGTGATGATTTAGCAAAATATTCGGAATTTAGGAATATTGATACCTAAAATCCCTTCAATAATTATACCTACACATCTTTTTCCCGGTATATACGGAGAGCTTCTTTAGTATCGGCCACCCTCTCGAAGCTTCATCGCCTTCAGGGTATTATAGTAAACATGCGTATTAATCCAACAAAGGGACGTTCTTTCTGTTGGATTTTTGCCTGATATGCCATAGCCAACAGCCAACCAAAACAGAGGGATGCTTTTTGTTGGTCCCCTTGCCCCCTCTGTTGGTCCGGCTGTCCATGCCGATATATCTTCTTATATTCCCTTCACCAAAGTCTGATAAAGCGATCAGTATAAGGTCTTATTCTCAAAAACAGTCCTTCCAGGCAGGCAGTTTGCGCATCATGGCTTCTGCGGCGGACCGGGCCACGGCAGCGTCAAGGCCCTGGGTCTTGATAATGAAGTCCGTCAATCCCTGGCGTTTTTCCTCAAAAGATTGCATGGAACCGTCGGGCCGCGCGCAATAGACGCAGTAATCTTTGCTAGTGTCCCCCAGGGCGAATTCCTCCGGTTTGGTCATGGGCATACCGCAGGCAATACAGGTTTTTACATCGGTTGACATTTTGTTCTCCTCCTCATTTGTAAATTTTAATTTTGGTCACGTTAGTAGTCTGTAACACCTAAAACTATAATTCCCGCCGGCCAAATTTTCACAGGGGTGCGTTGCCGTCGATCGCAATACGTCCAGTATTACTCACTCCTCCGCCTTCCCCTGCAAAAATTTTTCTCGCCGGATAAAATATACTTTTAGATGTTACAGACTACTAGCTACTTCGTTGCCGTTAACCGCAATACGCCCAGTATTACTCAATCCTCCGCCTTCCCCTGCCTCGCCGGATAAAATTACTGAAATTCCAGCACCTGGGTTTGCCGGCCGGCAAATATGTCGTGGACTTGTACGGCGATTTTATAGCTGCCGCGGCGAGGCAGGCTCAGCAGTACATTGAGGGGAAGTTCTCCCTTGCGGGAACGGAACAACTGGCAGCGGGAATTAAATGCAGTGCCGTCATAGTCGGGATCGATCTCCCAAAATTCTATCAGGGAGGACGTATCATCAACTGCCGGCTCCGGAGCCGGTTGAGCAGGCCTGTATTTAGCTATCCCCAGGCTTACCCATACGTGTCCATCATCCTTTATCTGCATGATCGGAGCTTTCAGGGTTAACTGGCCGGACGCCAACCTTTGCTCCTGCAGGGGCGCAAAAATGGAAAAAGGCGGAGAATCATTCCTCGTCAGGCGGCTGACGGCAGTTTGCAGAGCCAGTAAACTGCTGTCACACAATATCCAGGGCCGGCCCAATTGATTGCAGACTTCGGCAGTGGTGCCCGAACCGGAAAAGAAATCGGCTACCAGGTCCCCGGGATTGGAGGCCATTCTTATGATTCTGTCCAGCAGCAGACGCGGTTTCTGGGTCGGGTATTTGTAATTTTCCCGGGCAGTGGGGCTTAATATTTTATTAATATCCGTCCACCAGTCCTGCAGTCGGGCCCCTTCGGCGGCTAACCGGTATTTGTCTCCCTTGGATGCGGTCAGGCCTCTGGTCATGGTTCCGCTGGTATAAGGGCGATGCTGGGGATTGAAAGTATAGGCGGAGCTGCGGCCATACCAATAAATTAAATCATGTTTTCGCTGCAGGTGGCGGCGGGAATTGCTGCCGCCGCTGTAACACCATGCGATTTCATTGATAAAGTTTTCCGCTCCGAAGATTTCATCCAGCAGCAAATGCACATAATGACTAACATGCCAATCCACATGAACAAAAATGCTGCCCGCATCGTCCAAAACTTCTCTCATCAGCCGCAGCCGGGGATACAGCATATCCAAATAGTTCTCGGGGCGCCAGCGGTCTTCGAAGGCAGGGGGTTGGGAATTGTCTTTAAGAGAATAGTAACGCGTCTGACTCATGTAGGGGGGGTCAATATATATGAGTTTAATGGGCAAATTGGGTTGCAAATCGGACCAGGTCCGTAATATTGCCAGATTGTCGCCCTGGTAATATCTGTTGCCGGGTATTATGCCGGCAGCCTCATAATCGGGCGCTTCTAAAATGCTGTTTTCCTGAAACAGCGGCTCCGGGTAAACGTTTTGGGTCAGCGACCACAAAACAACAGGCCCTGCCGCCGCTGAAGGCCTGTCTTTTCCTTCCCATGTTAATCTGATCGAATTTTCCTTAATAATATTGCCCGCTTTCCTGTAATTTTTACTTTATATTATCATACTTCAGCAAAAATCCAGCAGGAATTGTCACGGCCTTGCAGTCTACTGCCCGGCGCGAATGGTGATAATATTATTATAAGTAAAGGCATTGTTACTTTGCTGCAGGTAGTTGGTCAGGGGTACCGCCATGGCCAGAATCACTGCCAACAGCACTATGACCAGCAAGTTTTTGTTCATTGCCACATCTCCGTTATCCGAGTGTACTGTATCACTCACATTTCGGCAAATGACTTGTCTGAATTTCCATCTGCTATGTTGTCGTCGCTCACCATAGCTACGGCTATGCTTAGCGGCGACCCCTTGCAGACTGAAAATTCATCCTGCGTCCTTTATCCAAAAGTGAATGATACAGTACACTAGCCGTACATTATTGCAAAAATGATTGCGGGAAAGGGCATGTCAACGATAAAAAGACGGCGTTTTCCGGTCAGTATTTATTGTAACTTGTTTATGCCAAGCTGGCAAAAGCGGCGACTGAAAATCCCAAACAGGCCCGAAGGATTTTATGAAAGCTGGATACCTTTCCGCTGTACAACAGATAGAGATGGCGGAGGATAAATATTTATTTTTTGCTTCGATACTCCTTCACAATAGTGATATATAATTAGGAGGCGAAGACAAAGGAGGCGCACGTTGCAATATGGAGAAGCTCAATGCTTTTGATGTCATACTGGCGGCAGTTTTTGTCCTGCCCATCCTGCGGGGAGCTTTAAACAGGTTCTCCCGGGAAAGAATCAGCTATGCCGTATGGTCGCTGCTGGACGGGCTGGCGTTTATTGTGGCGTTGGGGTTGGCTGTCTATCTGACCCGGGGCATCTTTTTCAATAACGAGGCGGGGCTTTTTAAGCAGATTTACGAATATATACCGGCGGAACTGCGTACCGTGCTGTTCGGTCGCGATGTTCTGGTCTATCTGCTGGCGGTTCCGATCATGTTTTGGCTGCTGCGCAGTTTATTGGGTCTCATCATCGACCCGCTCTATAAGCATATCCTGGAGCCATTGGGCAATCGGCTGTTTCTGCTGCTTACCTCCAGCGGTGCTGTCCTGCGGCATACGATCGGCGCTTTGGCCCAGTTGCCCAAGGCCGGGGTGTGGGTGCTGGTAGGTGCGTTGCTGCTCAACTTCTATGCCTATTATTTCCCCAATCCCTTGCTGGCTCAGCAGATGAACGGGTCGGAAGTTTATCAATTCATTAAAATCAAGGCGGTGCAGCCGCTGCTGAATGCCGACCTGACCAAAAAACTTCCCGTACTGGTGAATGATTATTTTCGTCCCTCAACGGTGGAGCCGCCTCCGCAGGCCAGCAGCAACGGGAGGGTAATAACTTATTTCAACGGTGTCACCCTGGACGAAGCGGTGAAATCCAACGCAGATATAGACGCGACCGCCCGGTCTATCATAGGGGAGGAGAACAACCCCAGACAGCAGGCTTATCTGCTCTACCGGTGGATCAGCCGGAATATAACCTACGATTACGATAAGGCGGCTCAACTCAGTCAAAACCCGGATGGGATGGAATCAGGCGCTATTGTGGCTTTCAATTCCCGCACCGGGGTGTGTTTTGACTATGCCAGTCTCTATGTGGCCATGTGCCGGGCGGCGGGACTACAGGTGCGACTGGTTACCGGGCTGGGGTACAGCGGTTTGGTATGGGGAGATCATGCCTGGAATCAGGTTTATATACCGGAAGAAAACCAGTGGATCAATGTGGACTGCACGTTTGGGGTTCAGGGAGATTATTTTGACAATACGGATTTCGACTCTACGCATCAATATGCGCAAGTACAGGGCGAGTGGTAAACTATTTGAGTTAATTTGAGCGTTTTCCATATATAACTCATTCCATATCTGAAACTTTAAATAATACTTCCGGAATTACCCCGGGGGGCAATCAACTGAATGATTACCTTGCCTTACTTTCCAGATACTCATCATAAGC
>DATMYB010000363.1:0-3614 GCA_035561215.1 Syntrophomonas sp.
CTCTATTTCTGGTCATTTGCGTCCTCCTGTGTAGCATTGTTTATGAATCTTGCATGAATAAATGGCGGGGTCTTTGATCATCGCCAAAGAAGCGCATCCATAATCCAAAAACGGGCGTTGTCGCAAAACGAATTTATGACAGCTGCGCAGCGGAGAGAGCGCGAATAAGGAATTATAGATCCGCCGATGCTTGGCTTTCGCCCTTGGTCCCTCCACTTCCAATCTGAGGAGGGGCGTCGCGGAAACAGATTCCGCGATACCCCCCTCATTTTTCATTTTAATTCTGCGGACATTTTAAGGAACTTGTCTGTCACATAATCAAATTGCAAAAGCTTTTCTCTTTCTTCGGCGGTAAATTTACCCTGATCCCCAAAGAAATTGATCATTTCAGCCAACGTCTTTTCAATATCACTCTGCCCGTTGCTTTTATCAAACATTTTAATTTCTTCATCAAGGGTATAGATCGTATGTCTTTCCATATCCTGAACGGCGAATTCTTTACTTAAATCGATTCCGCCCCAATCCTTGTTATACGCAATATATTGATCAACCAGTTTATCACCTTGATTGGTTAAATCACTCTGGTGTTGAAAATACATTTTTAAATACTTGGCAACCAGTTCCGGATGCTCGTCTCCAAACTTTTTAGGCACTACTAATAAATTGGGATTGGGGGCTTTTAAGTGTCCGCCATCAGCAACTATTTTCCATCCCTTTTCTGCCGCGGTAAACATAAACGGGGCCCACAAGGCCACGGCATCTCCCTGTCCCGACTCAAAAGCGGCGACAGCCTGGGCCGGTTCCATATTAAGAACCTGTACATCCTTTTCCGTCAGGCCCATGGCCTTAAGGTAGGTTGCCAGAACATAATGGGCACTGGAAACGGTTGGAACCAGTATCTTTTTGCCTTTTAAGTCTTGCGGAGTGCCATAGACATCAGGATACTCAGGGTTAAATCCTTTCGTTTTCAGTATAGGACTGTCGGCTTTTACCATAATGGCATTGGCTCTGGTCTCATCATCGGCTACCCCGATCACATAAGCATCGTAACGCAATCCCGCCATCAAGCCGGGAATTGTACCGGTCGCCCCTATATCCCAGGCATCCGCCGGTATCGCCTCAATTTGCGGCATCCCTGAATCAAAAAAGATCATATCGATATTAAAGCCGTTTTCTTTTGCAAGACCTGATTCCTGCGCATCATACGTTGCCCAGCCATTGTATACCGGTTGGAAGGTCACATTCAATTTTTGCACGTCAGCATTTCCCGACTTATCGCCTTCTTTGCCTTCGGTCCCGCCACAACCAACCGTACTGCAGACCAGGGACAGCACTAGAACAGCAAGGATCGTTAATTTCAACAAAGGCTTTCCGTTCATCTTACTCATACCTCTTTTCCCCCTCTAAGTTGTGTTTTGTTTTATGAAAATCGTCAATCTCAAACCGAAAGCAAGCTTCCCCTTCACCTCCTTTTTCAGTATGCCGTATAAATTGCCGGAACCACGATTACCACCACCTGATCAATTCAGTTACCCGCTTTCTTATAGCAATAAATTCAGGATCCGTAAACTTCCTAGGCCGCGGTAGATCCACAACAACCTCTTCTTTCACGGTTGTAGGCTTATTGCTTAAAATTAAAATTCTTTCTGCCATGTACACAGCTTCTTCAATGTTATGAGTGACAAAAATAACTGTATTTTTAAATTCCTGCCATATACGAATCAATTCATCTTCCAGGTAAAAACGCAACTGCACGTCTAATTGTCCATAGGGTTCGTCCATCAGCAAAAGATCGGGATTTACCGCAAACGCCCGGGCAACTGCAACCCTCTGCTCCATACTGGAAGAAATTTGATTGGGATATAAATCGGCGCAGGAATCCAAGCCAATCAATTTTAGAATTTTTTCTAATCTGCGCTCCATTTCTTGTTTAGGGACTTTTTTTACTTCCATTCCATAGGCAACGTTTTGTTTTACAGTCCTCCACGGCATGCAGGAGGATTCCTGAAAAACAAAGGAAATATTGTGTTTGATCGGATCAGCTTCCCCGCCGTCTACCAGCACATTACCTTGGGTGGGCAAATCCAATTTAGACAGTAAATTTAAAAAAGTAGTTTTCCCGCAGCCAGTAGGTCCAACAATACAAAGGAACTCTCCTTCTTTTACTGTAAAATTGATATTATCCAGTACCAGCAAGTCCCCAAACTTTTTGGTCAAGTCTTTTACCACGATCTTAGCTTCCATTGTATTCACACCCACTTTCCATCCCTCCCTTCCAGCTAAAAGTGCTTATTTAGCATTATTCCGGAATCGGCAGGCCATATTTCTCCAGCCTGATGTCTATAGATCTTTTATGGGCTATCATGCCTTCCATCCCACACGAAAGGGAACAATACGGCGCTACATATTTTAATCCAGCCGGCTCCGCATATTGATAAGTAAGGGTTTTTAGGAATTTCCCTACTGCCAAGCCTCCTGTGTAACGTCCCGCTTTCAGGGTCGGTAAAATATGATTTGTGCCGATTCCCTTATCCCCTAAAGCAACGGTGGTACAGGGTCCTAAAAAGAGCGAACCGTAGTTTGTCAAGTTTTGTAAATACCATTCATGGTTTTCCGTTTGAATCTCCACATGTTCACTGGCGTAAAAATCCCCTAATTCCAAAGCTTCCTCGTGATTTTCGGCAACCACAATTTCACCCCGGTTTTGCCAGCAAATAGACGCTACTTCCCGGGTGGGCAAATCAAGCAATTGCTTTTCCATTTCGCCCATTACCTTTATTCCCAACTCTTCCGAAAGGGTAATAAGAACCGCTTCCGATTCCACCCCGTGTTCACATTGCGCAAGCAAATCAGCGGCAACGATGGCAGGATCGGCGGTATGATCGGCAATTATCAGAACTTCCGAAGGCCCGGCAAAAAGATCAATGCCAACCTTGCCAAATAACTGTCGTTTGGCTTCAGCAACATATTTGTTCCCCGGTCCAACGATTATATCCACAGGATTAATGGATTCTGTGCCAACCGCCATAGCCACAACCGCTTGGACGCCGCCCAGGCAATAAATTTCATGGGCGCCCGCCGAGGCCATTGCGTAGATCGTTCTGCTCGGCAGAGCTCCTTTAAACGGAGGCGTTACTGCAACCACTCTTTTAACGCCGGCAACCACAGCCGGAATAATGCTCATATTGGCCGAAGCAGTTATCGGGTAGGAACCCCCCGGCACATAGGAGCCGGACGAATGGATCGGAACGGTCTTTTGTCCCAACACTACACCCGGAAACATTTCCATTTCAAAATCCTGAATTACTTCAAACTGACTTTGCGCAAATCTCCTGATTTGATCTTGTGCAAAACTTATCGTCTGCTTATCCAAAGCTGAGACGGCCTGCTCTGCAACCGCAATTTGCGCCTCGTCGACCCGAAAAGAATTCGGAGCCCAATTATCAAATTTTTTAGAATATTCCAGGACCGCTTCGTCCCCCCTGGCGGATATGGTTTCAATAATTTCCGCAACCGTTTCTTGAACCTCCAGGTTTGATGCGCTGGTTTTCGGGGTCATTTTTTTCAGGTATTTCGCCATAACCATGCACTCCTTTTAAAAATTAATTAATTTA
>DATMYB010000364.1:0-3681 GCA_035561215.1 Syntrophomonas sp.
TGCTGCAGCTCTGGCATACGCCCTTATTGCCGCTGACGACGCTGCTGCCTCATGTTTCGCTGCTGGCCAGACCTCTGTATTATTACGAAATGTTCCTGATGGCGCCGCTGCTGGCCGTGATTTATCTGTTGCCGCTGTTCAAAAAAAGCAGCGCCCGGAACTATAAACCCGACGCTTCAATTGGATAAGACCAGGCGCAGGTCGGGCGGTGGTCGGGTGGTTATCCGGGGAAAAATATTGCGTGGGCCAGAGCATGTTTTTGACGTGCGGATAAAAAAAATAAATCCGTTGGTTCGATCGTTAACATCTTGACCGTTAAGCCGGTTAAGACGGAACTTGCGTTCTGCAACAATCTTACCAACGGATTTTTAACGAAACAGCAACGGTGTTAGCTTAAAGTACTGAAAGTAGTAGTCGATTAAGATTTATCTCGTGTGAGGACTTAATTGAAAACTCTGTTGCGTACCTTGCAGGTACCATCGCTGTTTCTGAGGTTAGTATGTGCAGTCTGAATGCATTTATTCTGGGAAAATATAGAAAAATTTTGGACTGTTTAAATGTTCGCATACTTACGGAAAATCCAAGGGAGGAGATCGTATTGCCATCGACGGCAACGGCCCCCTGCGTCTCGCCTAGCAAAGATTCAGCCGGCGGGAATTAAGCTTTAGGACTAGTACTCTGTCAACCCTAATTCCACATTTTCTTGTCGGTTAAATTACTGCATGGCTACGTTGTCGTCAATCGCAATACGTCCAGTATTGCGATTGACGACCCCTTGCCCTGCAGAAATTCCCCTCGACAAATAATATGCGGACTGAGAGTTGACAGAGTACTAGGGATGAGGGCGGATTAAACAGCGGTCAAAATTTCCAAGGTAATTCAAACTAATTCAAAAACTTGGGGGAGGTAATAAATTTGAGTAGGGAAGTAGTATTGTTGGGAGCATGCAGAACACCGGTAGCTTCATTCGGAGGCGCGTTAAAAGACGTTAAGGCAGTTGACCTGGGCAGCATCGTTATGGGCGAAGCGGTCAAACGGGCAGGAATAAATGCTGCGATCATTGATGAAGTAATCTTCGGCTGTGTGCTGCAAGCCGGTCAGGGTCAGAACGTAGCCCGTCAGTCGGCGGTAAAAGCCGGTATTCCCATCGAAACGTCGGCCATGACCATCAATAAAGTGTGCGGATCCGGTCTGCGGACGGTGAGTTTGGCGGCCCAGATCATCAAAGCCGGCGATGCGGATGTAATCCTGGCCGGCGGCATGGAAAACATGTCGGACGCGCCTTATGCTCTGGAAAAAGCCCGTTATGGCTATCGGATGAATAACGGCACCCTGGTGGACACAATGATCAAAGACGGATTATGGGAGGCCTTTAACGATTATCATATGGGCATCACGGCTGAAAATATAAATGAAAGATACGGTATCACCCGGGAAGAACAGGACAATTTCGGTTTTCGGAGTCAGCAGCGGGCCTTGCAGGCCATTGCGTCCGGCAGATTTAAGGATGAAATCGTGCCGGTGGTGATTAAAGGCAAAAAAGGTGATCAGATATTTGATACCGACGAGCATCCGCGGGACACCAGCTTGGAGAAAATGGCTACGTTGAAACCGGCTTTCAAAAAGGACGGCTCCGTTACCGCCGCCAACGCATCCGGCATCAACGACGGAGCCGCTGCGGTGATCGTTATGTCCGGGGAAAAAGCCGATGAACTCGGGTTAAAACCAATGGCGAAAGTGCTCGGCTATGCTTCCGCAGGAGTCGATCCGCAGGTCATGGGTCTGGGCCCCATCCCGGCCAGCCGCAAGGCGCTGCAAAAGGCCGGATTGACTATCGCCGAAATTGATCTGATTGAAGCCAATGAAGCTTTTGCCGCCCAGTCGATTGCCGTAGCCCGTGATCTGGGATTTGAAAACAGTATGGAAAAAGTTAACGTCAATGGCGGCGCCATTGCTTTGGGACATCCGGTAGGCGCTTCCGGGGCCAGAATTTTAGTAACGCTCTTATATGAAATGCAGAAGCGGGACGCGTCCAAAGGATTGGCTACCCTCTGTATCGGCGGAGGCATGGGCACCGCTTTGGTGGTAGAAAAAATGTAGCGGGACAGGACGCCCGGATCATCATCCATATTTGTACTTAATCCGGTTGGAGGATATAAAAAAGTCGTGTTTTCTTAATGGAGACATGGCTTTTTTTATCCGCGGAGATAATCCAAAAATGATTCTGCCGCGGAAAATGCAGTGGGATCAAAGATGTGAATTTACTCCAGTCATTGAGCCAAAGGATATTACGCCTTGGGAACGATTGTTTCATGTGAAACATTTCTGCGCCGGCAAGGCTGAGCCGAGCAGCCTGCGTCACTCAAACTTTGCTTCCCGCCGGGCTAATCCTCGCTGAAAATTTTCCACCGGTGATAACCTTAATCTTTAGGTGGCGGATTATGCAAGAATAAAATTACCACCTGGATGAAAACTAAACTTGATTCTGCAAAAATTTATAATTCGTTCGTTGAATGTATAAACATTGCGTCGTCAGGCTACTAGATGTTCTCCCATGCTGCGCCAAGTGCTCCTCCATGTTTATACATTCAACATGATGTTTTGCAGGGGGATCAAACTTTGAATGCCATATTTTTATTTCGTTGGGTCGATTTTTCTGCGAGGGAATATTTTCAGGTGATGGACGTGTTTAGATTTAAAGCAGAAATGGAAAAAAATCTAATGAATTTTGGCACAAGCAAGGATTATTGCACGAATATAGCACATATATGCTACAATTAAATGGAAAAACCATCATCGGAAGGGGCGGAACTGGTGGCAACAGCAGTATATCCGGGTAGCTTTGATCCCGTGACCATGGGTCACATTGATATTTTGGAGAGAACCAGCCGGGTTTTTGACAAAATCGTCGTGGCAGTCGTTCACAACGTAACCAAAGAGGCGTTGTTTACGCTGGACGAACGGGTCGAACTGATCAAAGCCAGTGTTAAGCATTTACCCAACGTGGAAGTGGAGTGCTTCAACGGTCTGCTGGCAGATTTTCTAAAGGCTAAAAACGCAACGGTAGTCATCCGCGGATTGCGTTCCATCACTGATTTCGAATACGAATCGCATATGTCCATGATGAACAAAAAATTGTTGCCGGAGGTTGACACGGTCTTTATCATGTCCAATCCCCAATATATTTATGTTAGCTCCAGCGGCATCAAAGAAGCCGCCTTGCTGGGCGGAAATGTGAGCGGCATGGTGCCGGCAGCGGTGGAAAGGGGACTGAAGGAAAAGCTGACCCAATCAGCTGCGCGGATTTAAATCATGTAGTGTTACGGTGAAACGAATCAAATAATCAACATCATAACGATCACGATCCACCCATGGGATCGATGCAGAAACCATCTGAACCTGCAGTTGTAGAAGAAAGCAAAACGCCGCTGGAAGAAGTGATACCCAATAAGCGAACTTGGATGCAACCTGTGCGCAAGCTTACTGGAAAGTCGGCGGAGGATATTTAAGCTCTCGCGCTAATAAGGACCCAAACACTCACCGGGCAGCCGCAATTTTGCGGCTGCTTTTCCGTTTGCTTACAACGTACTTATCCGTTGAAGACGAACGAAGTCCCTGTCCGTGTGCGCGCAAAGGTTCCAAATAATCCCTGTCTTACTTTATTGACGCTATTTAAAGTTC
>DATMYB010000365.1:0-3103 GCA_035561215.1 Syntrophomonas sp.
TTTGAAAAGAAAATCTTTTCATCTATCACTCCCGCAGGACATACGGCTTTATTTCAATGAAGAATTGTTCTTTTACAAATTGCCGGCCGGGGATTATAAAGAAGCCATTCAATATATGTGCGATGAATTGATTAAAAGAGGTTACGTATCGGCAGACTTTTACGAAAAGACGATTTTCAGGGAAGAACTGTCTTCAACCGCCCTCGCTCATTTGGTTGCGATACCGCATCCTGTTGAAGCAACGGCAAACAAAACAATAATCGCCATAACGATTTTGGAGAAACCTGTAAAGTGGGGAACTTCCCAGGCGCAATTGATATTTTTAATGGCGATCCGAAAAGACGATACCAGATATTTAAATAATTTCTTTGATATTACTGTTCGTTTTGTAGACCACGCTTCAATCGTACATCGATTGATGAAAGCCGATAATTATGAAGAATTTATGACTCTTTTGCTGCAATGAATTTTGGAGGAAGCTATGCCATTGTTGAGAAACTTGATTAATCCCAATTTAATTATTGATAATTTAGAAGCGAAAGATAAAGAAGAGGCATTAAAGGTTATTGCAGACTTCTTAATGAAAAATGGATATGTGGAAGAGGGATACTATGAAATGTTACTGGAGAGAGAACGGAAGTTTCCCACAGGTCTCGCGACAAAGCCGTTTCCCGTCGCAATTCCGCATACCGATCCGCTTTATGTTATAAAACCATGCATTATTGTCGCCAGATTAAAAACCCCGGTAAACTTTACAGAAATGACGCGAAGCGGTGAGGTAAAGGTCAGGTACATTTTCGTTCTGGTCGTACAAAAGACAGAGGAGCAGGTAAATCTCCTGCAGGCAATCGTCAATATTTTTTCTGATAAAGCGACAATGAAAAAAATAGATTCGGCTCAGACTGCTGATAAAATAGCAGAGATCCTTTTTGAACAAGTGACCTGATCCGGCCATTATAGGATTCAACATATAAACAAAGCAAAGGAGGATGCATATATGAAAGCTGCTGTCTATTATGGCCCCGGCGATATCAAAATGGAGGAAGTTCCAACACCCGTACCGGGACCTGGTGAGATATTGATGAAGAATATCACGGCGCTGACCTGCGGAACGGATTTGAAACAGTACCGCCGTGGTTATCCAAAATTTAAGGAAGGGCAAAAACTGATCTTCGGTCATGAGAGCGCCGGCATCGTTGCCGCTGTGGGTGAAGGCGTAACCAAATTTAAGGTCGGCGATAAAATAGCGCCTCATAATTCGGCTCCGTGCAACAACTGCTATTACTGCAAGATAGGCGAGCACAGCATGTGCGACAATATTATCATGGTTAAAAGCGCCTGGGCAGAATACCGATTATTGCCGGCTCCGATCGTGCAGCAAAACACGTTTCTGATTCCGGAGGGACTTTCATTCCGGTCTGCCGCCCTGCTGGAACCGCTTGGCAGCGCAGTCCACGGTATCACAAGCGCGAATATCCAGTTGATGGACACGGTTGTCATCAACGGAGCCGGTCCTTTGGGATTGATGATGGTGAAACTGGCAAAGCTGAGAGGCGCTTATGTCATCAGTACGGATTTAAACCCCAAGAGATTGGAAACGGCCAGGAAGCTTGGAGCGGACGAGACCATCGACGTTTCAAAGGTTGAGGATATCGTTGGCGCTGTGAAAGGCCTGACTCCGTATGGAAGAGGCGCCGACGTTGCCATCGATGCGACCGGCCTGCCCGAGATCTGGGAGAAGAATCTTTACATGGTCAGAAAGGCGGGGACCGTTATGGAATTCGGCGGGTGCAAAGGAGGCAGCGTGATAACGGTTGATACGACGCTGCTGCATTATTCCCAATTAAACGTTAAGGGATTATACCATACGACGCCTCGTTTGGTCGAACAGTCTTTTCTGCTGATCCAGAGAGGTGAAATCACGGAGGATTTGTTTGTCGGAGGCGCCTATCCTTTGGACAAATGTCTGGATGCGCTGGAATCCCATGCACGGGGAGACGTTATTAAGAACGAGATACGCTGCGATCTATAACAGGAGGACTAAAATAAAATGAACTTTGAAAAAATACGGGCCGACGTCATTGCCGGCGCCATAAAATGCCAGGATATGGGTTTGATCCATGGAACCTCCGGTAATGTCTCAATTGCGGACAGGGAATTTGGAATCGTTGTTATCACCCCCAGCGGGATACCTTATCAGGACCTGAGTCCCGAGGATGTTCCTGTCATCTCTTTGGAAGACGGCCGGGTGATCGAAGGGGAAAAGAAACCGTCCAAAGAAACGCCTATGCATCTGGCAATCTATCATGCAAGGCCGAAAATGAATGCGGTGGTTCATACCCATTCTCTTTTCGCCACAGTAATGTCAATCTTTCTAAACGAATTGCCGGCAGTCGCGGCGGCCAGCGCGCCCTATGCGCCAATCAAAGTCGCGCCGTTTGAAATACCCGGGTCCGCCGAGATCGCAGAGGCGGCGGTAAAAGCAATGGAACCCGGCAATATTGTCTGCTTATTACAGAGTCACGGTCAGATCGCGGCAGGAGTTACGCTGGACCAAGCGATCAGTATCGCCGATTATGTGGAGGAAAACGCACAAACAGCCTATTATGCGCATGCGATCGGCCATATGACGCCCCTGCCGGAAGAAGGATTTCATATCATGCGTGATCGGGCCAGAAAATCGATGGGGTTGGTATAGTCGGATACTTGTTAACAAACAAAATAAATAACGAAATCTAACAGAAGGGAGGAGAATAAGTGGCCAGAAAATACAAATTGTTATCAGCCTGCGGGAGCGGTATCGCGACATCATCCCATGTAGCGGCTTCTATAAAAAACGGAATGGCGGACCGCGACATTGAAGTTGATGTAAGAACATGCGGCGTAACCGAAATATCAGGACTGATCGATTCCATCAAACCGGACGCTATATTCAGCACCACACCGCTGGATGATATCGTAAATAATCTTGGTGATATTAAAATTTATAGCGGTGTCCCGCTGCTTACGGGCATCAACAAGAAAAAATTGCTGGATGATTTGGCAAGTTATTTAAAGTCAATCGGATAATGCAAGATGCAGAAAAATGTAATAAAAGATGAGG
>DATMYB010000366.1:0-3249 GCA_035561215.1 Syntrophomonas sp.
GAGGAGAAATGAATGTTCGAAAGTGAGTATAAAGAAAAATATCGCACGCCTGAGGAAGCCGTGAAAGTGGTTAAATCCGGAGACTGGGTGGACTACATGTACTTCAACGGGTATCCCAAAGCTCTCGACAGAGCGCTGGCCAAGCGCAGGGACGAGCTGCATGACGTACACATCAGGAGCGGCATCTCCCTTCCCCCCTTCCCGGAGGTTCCGATAAGCGACCCCAAAATGGAACATTTCCAGTGGGATAGCTGGCATTTCAGCGCCTGGGATGCCAAACTGTTTGATCAGGGGATCTGTAGTTTTTCCCCATTGCTCTATCACGAAGTACCCGGTTATTACAGGAACAGAGAGGTCGAAGTGGATGTAGCCATGATGCGGGTATGCCCCATGGACAAATTCGGATATTTCAACTTCGGTATCAACACTTCCCATTGTGAAGCGGTTATTGAAAATGCCAAAATAGCTATTGTGGAAGAAAATGAAAGTATGCCTTTCGTATATGGCGGCAACGGGAACCAGATCCATATTTCCGAAGTTGATTTTGTGGTTAGAGGAGAAAATGAGCCCATGGCCAACGCAGCCATATTGCAGGCCACGGAAGCTGAAAAGAAGATTGCCGGATATATATTGGAGGATATCCATGATGGCTGCTGTATCCAACTGGGAATAGGAGGGCTTCCCAATTATCTGGGCAAGCAAATTGCCGCGGCCGGTTTAAAAGACCTTTCAGCGCACACCGAAATGATGGCTGATGCTTACATGGAGATGTGGAAACAGGGCTGCCTTAGCGGAGCCAGGAAGGAACTTGATCGGAAGAAAATGGTGTGCGCTTTTGCTTTGGGTTCTCCTGAACTTTACGAGTTTATGGATCGCAACCCCATGATTGCCACCTATTCGGTGGACTACACCAACAATCCCAATGTTATAGCGCAAATTTCTAATATGATATCCATCAACGGCTGTCTGGAAGCCGATTTCTATGGACAGGTGGCTTCGGAGATGCAGGGCCCCCGGCAGATAACCGGAACCGGAGGTCAATGGGATTTTGTTTTAGGAGCTTATCATTCCCGGGGAGGGAAGAGCTTCCTCTGTATGTCTTCCACCTATAAAGACAAGGCCGGCAATCTGCAATCCAAAATAAGACCCTTCCTGACCCCGGGGGCTGCATGCACCGTATCTCGCCAAATGACCCATTATATTGTAACCGAATATGGGAAAGCCTTAATGAAGTGCCAGTCAGTTTGGAAGAGAACTGAAAACATCATTGAAATTGCCCATCCCGATTTCCGCGATGAACTGATTAAAGAAGCTCAGAAACTGGGCTTCTGGAAAAGGAGCAACAAGATTGAACCGTAGAGGGTCAGGGCTATCACTTGCCTGAATTGTTACAGCAGATGGCGGAGATTTCTCATTAGGAGGTGAACCCAGGGAATATGGATTATATGAAGGAATATCATAAAAAGCTAGTATCTGCTGATGAAGCAGTTAGGGTGATTAAATCCGGTGATTGGATAGACATAGGGCCGCTGAATTCTCAGGTTGTGGCCCTGGATAAAGCGCTGGCCAAGAGAAAAGACGAGCTGGAAGATGTCAAGGTATGGAGCTTGTTGACGCTCCGACCACCGAAGATCGTGGAAGTTGACCCGGAGGGAGAAACATTCATTTGGCATAGCTGGCATCTATCGGGCTTGGACCGTAAAATCGCCGGGACTGGCAGGCCG
This sequence comes from Syntrophomonas sp., assembly GCA_035561215.1. Classification (GTDB taxonomy): domain Bacteria; phylum Bacillota; class Syntrophomonadia; order Syntrophomonadales; family Syntrophomonadaceae; genus Syntrophomonas_B. Next base: position 1,725 of record DATMYB010000366.1, read on the forward strand.
GTATATTATTCTTCCATCAAGTATTCGGAACTGCCCCGTTATGTGCGGGAACATATAGAACCCATCGATGTGGCTATGCTGCAGGTGGGTCCTATGGATAGACACGGCTGCTTCAATTTCGGCCCGCAGAGCTCCCACACCAAAGCCATATGTGACCGGGCGAAAATTGTGATGGTAGAGATTAATGAAAAGATGCCGCGTTGTTTGGGAGGCTATGAAGAAGGTGTTCCTATCTCTCAAGTGGATTACATTGTAGAAGGAGAGAATCCGTCGCTGGTACCATTACCTGCATCGCGATCTTCCGATCTGGACAAGAAGGCGGCCCAATTCATAATCGAGGAGATGTGTGACGACTGCTGTGTACAATTGGGAATTGGGGGCATGCCCAATGCGGTAGGCAAGATGATCGCTGAATCAGACCTTAAGAATTTGGGCTGCCATACCGAAATGCTGGTTGATGCCTATATAGATATGTATGAAGCCGGCAGGCTAACCAATAGTAAGAAAAATATTGATCCGGGCAAAATGGTCTATGCTTTTGCTCTGGGCACCCAAAGAGTCTACGACTTCATTGACGACAATCCCCAATGTGCAATATTTCCGGTCAACTACACCAACAAACCATCTATTGCAGCGCTAAATGATAAGCTGATAACCATAAACAACGCCATTGAGGTTGATCTCTATGGCCAGGTTTGTGCAGAATCCAGTGGTACCAGGATTATCAGTGGCACCGGCGGTCAGTTGGATTTCGTGATGGCCGGCTATGAATCCAGGGGCGGAAAATCCATCATTTGCCTGCCTTCCTGCAACATCGGCAAGGACGGGCAGAAACGTTCCAGAATCATTCCTACCCTGACCCCGGGTGCTATAGTCACCGATCCTCGCTCAGTTGCCCAATATATTGTAAGCGAATATGGAATTTTTGAGATGAAAGGCATGTCGGTCTGGCAGAGAGCTGAAGGGCTAATTAAGCTGGCCCACCCCGATTTTAGGGATGCCCTGGTCAAAGACGCTGAGAGACAGGGCATATGGCGTCGTACGCACAAAATTGTTTAATAAAAACTATAGGGTTAGGAGGGCGGGTTTATCCTTGCCCTCCTAACCCCAAAACCATGAAATTAAGCCTGGCCGAGTATTTCTTGACTGAAATGGGCAGCAGCCTATGGAAGGGAGAATCGCCATGGAGGAAAGCATCATATTGGAAAGATTAGTCAGTATAAAGTCTAATGCTGAAAAGCGAGCTCTGCAGGAATCAAAAGATCATATTGAAAATCGATATTATATGAAAGCGTTTCTTCTCGAAAAGGGAATTGACGGCCTTATTATAGAAGTACAAAACGTTATTTTGTGGCAAAATCTCGCAGAGCCAATGCCCCCTATTATATCAAGCCGGTTTTTTAAACGGCAAGTTAATGAGCCCCTGATTGAGAAGTGTTTTGAAAAAGCCTAATTCACTACATATAAAAGCAGAAAATACCGCTTGTTTATCGGCTTTTGCTTTACCAATAAATAGGCGGTATTC
>DATMYB010000367.1:0-23348 GCA_035561215.1 Syntrophomonas sp.
AAATAAACTATTAGATGTAACAGACTATTACGGCCCAGCATAGTTGATAGTTGGGATAAAGCAGGTTGTACTTATGAACAAAATTGCATTTCATACGCTGGGCTGCAAGGTCAACCAGGTTGAAACCGAAGGGCTGATTGACGACTTTACCAGCCGGGGTTATGAATTAGTGGATTTCGAGGATGTAGCGGATATTTATGTAATCAACAGTTGTACGGTTACTCATGTCAGTGATCGTAAATCCCGCGCCATGATCAGGCGGGCGGTGCGCCGCAATCCTAATGCCCTGGTAGTGGCCACCGGCTGCGGAGCCCAGGTCGACGCTGAACAACTGGCTGCCATTAAAGGGGTCAACCTGGTGGTGGGTAACCGGGATAAAGAAAATCTGGCCGCCATCATTGAAGATTATTGGCGCCGGGGCCGTTCGGACAGCGAGATATTCATTGCTCCCATCGGTTCCGACGAAAAGCCCAGGGAGATTCTGTACAAGTATCACCATCAACGCACCCGGGCCTTTGTAAAAATTCAGGACGGGTGTCAGAGCTTTTGCAGTTATTGTATCGTGCCCATGGCCCGGGGACCGGTCCGCAGCAAAGCGCCGGAAGCGGTTTTACATGAGATCGAGCAACTGGTATATCTGGGGTATCGGGAAATCGTTCTTACCGGTATTCATACGGGCTTTTACGGTGTTGATATTCCCGGCTGGAACTTGAGCCGATTGGTTGCCGCCATATTGGAGCAGATCCAGGGCAGTTACCGTATTCGTTTGAGTTCCATCGAGCCGCTGGAGGTGGATGAAAACCTGCTGGAGATAATGGCTGCCGACCGGCGTATATGCAGACATTTGCATATCCCGTTGCAGAGCGGCAGCGATCGGGTATTGAAAAACATGGGACGGCGCTACGACCGTGACTATTACCGGCGCCTGGTGCGCTCGATCTGCGATCGTATTCCAGGCATCGCCTTTACCGCCGATGTGATGGTGGGTTTCCCCGGGGAAGATGAGGACGATTTCCGGTATACGCATCATCTCATCGCGGAATTGCCTTTATCCGATCTGCATGTTTTTAAATACTCCATGCGCCGGGGTACCAAGGCGGCGCTGATGATTCCTCAGGTGCCCGAGCCTGAAAAGAATCGGCGCAGTAAAATCCTGCTGGAATTAGCTGAAGAAAAGCAATTGGAATTTGCAAAAAGTTTTATTGGACAACGATTTGACTTGCTTGTTGAAAGAAAATCGGGTAAAGATAGTTATATAGGACTGACTGACAATTATCTGGAAGTATCCGTGCAATCCCGGCAGGATTTGTGCGGTCAATCCGTAGAGGTTGAAATTGCTTCCGCCCAACCTGGGATTATAAACGGGAACATACGTATAGAGAAGCAACATTAATTGAATACTTAGTTAAATTAGTATTCGGGATACAAATTTAACAACACTTGAAAGGGGTTATCCCATGGGATTTAAGGAGATTGGAAAAAAACTTCAACTGGCTCGTGAAGAAGCCGGCCTTAGCCAGGAACAATTGGCTAACATGCTGGGATGCGCGCAGTCGACATTATCCAATTACGAAAAAGGAAAACGGCGGTTATATCTGACCCAATTGGAAAACATAGCCGAACTGCTGGACAAGCCAATAGAATATTTTATGGAAAGTGCGTCCAGCAATAATGATTCGTCACCGATGCAAAATATGTCCGACTCGGAAGATGATGATCAGGAACTGCTGCAGATCATCAATACGCTATATACGCTTCCCCGGGAAAGGCGCCGCTCGGTCATGGATTATATTATGTGGCAGAAGACACGAAACAACTAGGGGAGGGCTTGCTATGTTTAGAAATACTATCTCTGATCAGGATCGTGACCTGGTGATGATGGTACGTGAGCTGGTAAAACAAGAGATCACCCCCAAAGCGGTTCTTTATGATGCCCAAGGCGACGATAATTTTGACTGGTCGGCGGTCGATTTTTTAGCCGAACATAATTTGCTTGCCCCCAGTATTCCTCAAACCTACGGCGGGAGAGGATTGAGCCATCTTACCACCGCTATGATTTTGGAGGAAATCGCTGCGGGCTGTGCCGGCGTTGCCACCGTGGTGGTTGCTAATATGCACTCCATCGCGCCTCTGGGGACGGCCGGAACGGAAGCACAGCGTAAGGAATTCCTGCCGCTGTTTACCAACGGAAAATCCAATCTCGGGGCTGTATCCATGACGGAGAACCGGCCTAACCTCAAAATCTCGGTGGATAATTCCCAGGTGGAAATATTAAATTCATCGGTTATCGGCACTACTGATAATGACGGTTTGGTTTTAAACGGTTTTAAGGATTATGTTATCAACGGACAGGGAGGCAATTTCGTTACCTTATTGGTAAAGTTGGACAGCCCCGGTAAAAAGTCAGGATTTCAGATGGTTACGATTCCCTTGTCCCTGCCGGGGATAAAAATCGGAGCGGTCCGACAGAAAATAGGTTTAAAATACTGCAGTTCCTGTGAAATTGTTTTTGAGAATGTGAAAGTCGAACCCCGGTACGTTATCGGTAAACCGGGCAGCGGCTTTTTGGTTTTTATGCAGAACCTCGACCGGATGGTGCCTTACACCAGCGCGGTCGCTTTGGGCGTAGCCCGGGTGGCTTATGATACTGCCCTGGCCATATCCAAAAAGCGTTATATCATGGGACGACCCAGTTTTGAAGAATCCGCCATCAGTTTCAGATTGGTGGAAATGGCCGCCCAGTTGAATGCCGCCCGGCAGAGCGTTTATTTTGCCAGTTGGCTGATCGATAAAGAATTGGATTGTTCCCAGGCAGCTTCCAAAGCGAAAATTTTGTCCACTCGGGTTGCCCATGAAATCAGCAGCAAAGCCATGGATATTGTCGGAGGCAGGGCGTATATGAAGGGATATCCTTCGGAAATATTCATGCGGGATGCGGAATTGCTGGCGCTTATCGACGGAAGCGAACAGCTTCATAAAATGTTGCTGGCGACCCAATTATAAATCATAGATCAACAGGAAGGGAGAAAAGCGATGTCTGCTTTTACCTTTAGCAAGGAAGAGAATCAGCTTATCAGAGATGTGCACGAGTTGGCCGTCAGTAAAATAGCTGAACGCGGAGCTTATCTGGATGATATCGGCGATGACAAGGTGGATTGGAAAATACCTGAGTATCTGGCCAAAATGAATCTGCTGGCGCCTATCGTTCCTGCCGAATACGGAGGCAGAGGGTTGAGCATGATGGCTACGACGGCCATTATCGAAGAAATAGCCCTGGGCTGCGCAGGCGCCGCAGCGACTGTGGTAATGAACATGTACGCGCTGGTCCCATTGTTGATTACCGGCAGCGAAGAATTAAAACGGCAATTCCTGCCGGATTTATGCATGGAAAGACCGCATTTGGCCAGTCTGGCAGTAAGCGAGATTACGCCCGAACACGATTTGGACCGCAGCAGCCGTCCCCGGGAAGATATCACCAGGATAACTACGACGGCAGAATTGAAAAATGATAAGATTACCATCAATGGAATGAAGGATTTTGTGATGAATGGGGCCGCTTCGGAGTTTGTGGTGGTGCTGGCCCGCAGCAAGGAATCCAAGCAAAAATCCCACCTGCAAATGTATGTGGTGCCCGGCAGGACACCGGGGCTGGAAATAGGCAGAGTGCTTCACAAAGTTGGCATGCGCTCCAGCCACACGGTTCAATTGGGGTTCAGAGACGCGGTTATCCCGGTAGAATACAGAATCGGCAGGGTAGGAGGCGGATATTTTCTGCTTACCCAGATATTGGACCGCAATATGCCGCTGGTGGCAGCGGTGGCGGTGGGCGTGGCCCGCGCCGCTTACGAGTTGACGCTGAAAGTAGTACGTACCAATCGTATGCTTAACCGGAACACCAGCATAAACCAATACGTCAGTTCCGCCTTAGTGGAAATGACCACCGAGATCGATGCGGCCCGATTATCGCTGATGCGTGCGGCTTTCTATATTGATAGCGACGACAATTATTCCCGGGCGGCTTACCTGTCCAAGCTATATGCTACCCGAATTGCGCAGCGCATTACTTTCCAGGCGGTGGAGATTATCGGGCGTATGGGATATACGGCCGGACACCCGGCCGAGAAATACCTGCGCGATGCTCAGATGCTGTCGATGGTAGTCGGCAGCGAATTCCTGCATCAGCAGATATTGTCGCAGCAACTGTAAATATTGGAGTTTATGACCTAAACATTTTATAATTAAAATAAAGAAAAAGTTTGGTATATTCAGAAATTCTGCTAAAATGGAGTAAGCTCTTTGTTTTATACCATTTGACAGCATTGAGGAGGTGATAGCTGTGAGCCAAACAGATTGCTTGTTCTGCAAAATAATCAACGGAGAAATTCCGTCTGAGATCGTCTATCAGGATGATTATGTTATGGCAATCAAGGATATTGAACCTGCGGCCCCGGTACATCTTCTGCTTATGCCGAAAATGCATATAGATTCCCTGAATTCTGTCGGGCCGGAACATATTGAGATCCTCGGCAGGTTGCAGCTGGTGGCCGCTCAACTAGCCGATAAAATGGGCATTGCAGAGCAGGGCTTTCGCTTGGTAAATAATTGCGGTGCCTGGGGTGGGCAGGCGATTTTTCATATTCATTACCATTTGCTGGGAGGTAAAGAAATGGACTGGCCTCCAGCATAATCTTGACGCAAAGCACAATCTAATTGTATAATATTCAGGTGCTTATATCGCCTGGTCATATGAGGGGAGGGATATAATGAGCGAAGTAAAAGTAGGAAAAAACGAGTCCCTGGACAGTGCATTGAAGAGATTCAAGCGCTCCTGTCAAAAGTCAGGAGTTTTACAGGATATTAGAAAACACGAACATTACGAGAAGCCCAGCGTGAGAAAGAAAAAGAAATCGGAGGCAGCTCGTAAAAAGAAAAAATTCTAAGGTGTTCTTTTGCTAAAATCACCAGAACCAGTAAAACTACCGGCTTATGTGCCAGAAAAAATATTTAACGTCAGTGAATATTGACCTGGCGGCCTTATCGCCGCCAGGTTTAATCTTTTTATCGGGAGGGGTGCAGTTGTGACTTTCATGAACCGGGGCATGCAAAATAAGAAACAGCGCATGATGGTTCTGATCATCATCAGTATCGTTCTGGTAACCTTTCTGTTTAGTATTGTAGCTTTATCGCTTTTTTGATCATAACACGCTACCTTATAGATTTGGAAACCGCTTGAGGATTAATAATTCTTAAAGCGGTTTTTTATAGCAAAAACATAATGACAAAACACCATAAATGGGTTAAAATGGTTTAGAACATTTGTTTGAGAAACGTTTGGAACTTAGTACTCTGTCAACCCTAATTCCACATTTTCTTGTCGGTTAAATTTCTACATGGCTACGTTGTCGTCAATCGCAATACGTCCAGTATTGCTCAATCTTCCGCCTTGCCCTGCAGAAATTTCCCTCGACAAATAATATGCGGACTTAGGGTTGACAGAGTACCAAGGTGGGTTGGAATGACAAAATTGAAGGAGTGATTGCCAATGGCGGAGATAAAATTTAGTATTGCTCAAACATTGGGAGTATTAGGTGAAGGCAGTAAGGGCTGGCAGAAAGAAATCAATCTGGTAAGTTGGAACGATCGTAAAGCCAAGTTGGATATCCGCGATTGGGGTCCCGAGCATGAGCGCATGGGTAAAGGAGTTACTTTGAGCAAAGCCGAGGCCGTGGCCTTAAAGCAGTTGTTAATGGAATTGGATCTGGACCAATTGGATATAGGATAAATTTAAAACATCGACCGGGCAGTTCCCTCAAGGGCTGCTCTTTTTTTATGGCTTAAGCCGGTTGAGAGAAGCGAAACAAAAAACCATCTTTTTAACGGGTGATCCCGATTGAGAAGGGAAATCTAAACGCTGCACCATCCCTCACTGCAGGATTATTGAAAGCATGGAAATCCGGCCTGAGGCATATATTTGCATTGACAAGGAAGTGATTTAAGTCAGTCAGGGGGGCATGGGCAGTGGAAAAAAACAAAGATTTGATCAGCCGGGCAATGGCTGATATTCTAGAGATTCCCAAGGATCTGGTGCTTGATATCCCTAAAATTACTTTGATCGGGAAAAACGAATTTTATTTGGAAAACCATCGCGGTATCATCGAATACAGCACTCAGCGTCTGCGAATCAACCTCAGCCGGGGTTTCCTGGAGATATCGGGAAAGAACCTGGAAATCAAAGCCTTGATGCCGGATGAAATAAAAATCGAAGGTGAAATTAACGCCTTCCGGTTTGTAGACTGATCGGGAGGTAAGGGATGATTAGCAAATTTTTTGACGGGCTAGGCGGGGTAATTACGCTGCGGGTAAAAGGTAAAAACCAGGAGCGGATGATTAATCTGGCTTCAAGTCGGGGAATTTATATCTGGGATATTAAATGGCAGGGAAACAAATTGCGCCTGCGGATCAGAAGCAGTGCTCTGGAGGCGTTTCAAGCCATTGCCGAGGAAAATAACTTCGAACTGGAGATCGTGGCCAGAAAAGGTCTGCCCTTTTTCAAAACCAAGCTGCAGAAACGGCTCGGATTTTTGAGCGGAGCAGCTGTTTTTGTGCTGGCTTTGTACGTTCTTTCCTGGTTTGTTTGGTTTGTTGAAGTTGACGGCAACCAAGCAGTGCCGACCCGACAGATTCTAGAAAGTGCGGCCCGCCATGGTTTGCATCAAGGCGGCGGCAAGTGGAATTTCAGCGCCAATGATGTGGAGAACGCCATGTTAAGGGAATTGCCGCGTCTGACCTATGTCCAGTGTGACATTCAAGGCGTCAAAGCCCGCATCAAGGTGGTGGAAAAAGTATGGCCGGAGGAGAATTATTACGGCCCCTGCCACATTACCGCCAGCCGTGACGGGGTAATTGACGAAATACTGGTGCTGGAAGGGCAGGCGGTGGTAAAATCGGGTCAGGTGGTGGCCCGGGGCGACATTCTGATTTCCGGGATCGTTTATCCCACCACCTCCGAGACAATCACAGAGAGCGAAAACATTCTGCCCCAAGATCCTTTTTTAGTCAGGGCCCGGGGCATAGTAAAAGCATGTACCTGGTACGACGGTTACGGAGAATGTCCGCGCCGGGTGGAGACCAAAGTAATGACCGGCAAAACAGTACTGGGCCTTGATTTACAAACTCCCTGGAAGGTATTGCATATTAAAAAGGCCGGACTATCTCCGTCCAGAGTTTATAAACCGGAAGAGCGACGCCTAACGGCTAATACTCGGCTAGGCGCTTGGGGAATATTTATCAGCCGTTATCACGAGCAGAAGACTGTGGTGAAGGAGTATAGCGAGGCCCAGGCTATCGAAATTGCACAGGAAAAAGGATTTAACAATCTCCGTAAAAAAATCCGCCCCGATGTAGAGATCAGTGATTCGCGCATCGAGGTGCTGTCTGCGCCCAGTGATGCCATGGTGCGCATTAAGGTAGCCATCGAGAGCATTGAAGATATTTCCAAGGTTCAGCCTATCGAATAAGAATTAGTACCTGGCCGGTGCATATGCTATAATTGTAGCCAAACGATATTTTCCGGCGGGAGGATTATTATTTGACCATAAAAGAAGCTAAGATCAGTATCAAGGATAACCGGCAGGCAGCGATTTTTTTCGGCGCCGGCGATGCGAATTTGAAACATTTGCAGGATATCAGCGACGCCGATATCGTAGCCCGCGGTTCGGAACTGAGTATTCGCGGCGAAGAAGCGGCGGTAGACCATGCGGTGAAATTGATCCACGGATTGATTGAGATTGTGGAAAACGAACAAGCCTTAAATATTAATGATATTATTTATATGGACAGCCTCTTACAACGGGGGGACACGCCCCGCCACCAGGATATCGTTTCCGCAACGATATTGAGCACGGCTCGGGGCAAGTCGGTCAAGGCCAGAACCATCGGGCAGAAGAAATATATTCAGGCGATATTGAAAGACGATATTGTTTTTTCCATCGGCCCGGCCGGCACCGGCAAAACTTATTTATCGGTAGTGATGGCGGTACGGGCCCTGCGCAACAAGGAAGTAGAGCGTATCATTCTGGTTCGGCCAGCCGTTGAAGCCGGAGAAAAATTGGGATTCCTGCCGGGGGATCTGATCGAAAAGGTCAACCCCTATCTGCGGCCACTCTATGACAGTTTGTTTGATATACTAGGAGTGGATGTAACCCAGCGTTATTTGGAGAAAAACATTATCGAAGTGGCGCCGTTGGCATACATGCGCGGCCGTACCCTTAACAACGCTTTTATTATTCTGGACGAGGCTCAGAACACGACTCCCCAGCAAATGAAAATGTTTTTGACCCGGCTTGGATTCGGTTCCCAAATGGTTATAACCGGTGACATCACCCAGGTGGATCTGCCGGTGGACGAGCAGTCCGGGCTGATTGAAATCCAGAAGATATTATCTGCCATTGAAGGTATTTCATTTGAATATTTGGGCAAAGAAGATGTGGTGCGTCATCCCTTGGTGCAGAAAATAATCAACGCTTATGAATTGTTGGAATAAGTATACCAAGCGGGCGATACCGCTGTTGGCAACAGCTTGAGCAAACGGCGGCTGCAGGTTGCCCCACGGTTTCTCTTGCGATCATTAAGGAGCGTTTGTTGCATGAAGATAAGCAACATTTTGGAATATTTTTTTGCGGATAAGCTGGCGGTGATTTGGAAAAATCAAAGCGTGAGAAAAATATTGATGCTGACGGTGTTGCTGGGTATTACGTTTCTGATTCTGTTCAGCAGTTTTAATCCCCAGCAGATCAATCTCAGCGTTGACGAAGTATCCAAACGTGATATTGTATCCGAAATCAACGCCGTGGTGGTGGATGAAAAGCAAACGGCGGAATTAAGGGAGCAAGCCGCCGCCAAAGTGCAAAAGGTATATAAAGAGGATCAGTATGCGCTGGCCAATGCCCGTGATGAAGCCAACAGCATCTATGCAAGTATCATTGAAATCCGGGACAGTGATAAAGCCGACCGCCAGGACAGCTTGCAAAAAGCTCTAAAGGCTGCCGCTAATGCCAATTATCCCTTGGATAATAACGACCAAACCCTGGCTCAGTATCTGCTTAATGCTACCGCTGAGGATTTGGAGCAGATGCAGGCCGCAACCCTGGAAATGATCGATGTGGCCATGGAGAAGCCCGTCACTGACGAAGCTTTAAAGGGGATCTATGAGGATATCCTGCCCCCGATCAATAAGCTGGGCTTTGCTGCTGACGCCCAGGACATCATCGCTTTGATTGTAATCAAAACCATCCAGCCCAATATGATCTATGATCAGGAAACAACGGAAAAGGCAATATATGAAGCCCGCAATCAGGTGAAACCGGTACAGAAGAACGTGAAGGCCGGGGAAATCATCGTCCGCGAGGGAGAAAGAGTCTCGGCCGAACAAATTTCCGTACTGGAGCAGCTGGGCATCCAAAGAAGCAGAAGTTATCCCCTTACAGTCATAGGAACGATTCTGTTTATTCTGCTGTTTTTCTTCCTGTTGCTGGAGTTTATCAAGTATAACCATCCCAAGGTCTATTATGATGAAAAACTGCTGTTGCTGCTGGGTTTGATTTTTGTTTTGGTCCTGCTGCTAACCCGGCTGGTAACCATCATAGAAATACCCAACCGGCCCGGCATAAATTCCATGATCGGCTACCTGGCACCGGTTGCGGCCGGTTCCATGTTGGTGGCAATTCTGATCGACAACAAACTGGCTTATTTCGTAACCGTAGTCATGGCTATATTTGTTGGCATGATATTCGGCGGCAGCCAGCTGTCTTATTCGATCGTGGCCATAGCAAGCGGTACAATAGGGGTTTTTCGCGCCTCCAGCCTGAGCCAGTCTTCGGATTTGGCGCGTTCGGGTGTTTATCTGATAGCGGTGAATATCGTTACGATCATCACCATGTCTTTGATCACCGGTAATTTCAGCCTTAACCTGGCGCTGATAGCCATTATTATCGGTACGGTCAGCGGGATTTTGTCCGCTATTTTAACGATAGGGGTTCTCCCCTATTTGGAATCGGCCTTTTCCATAACCAGTATGATAAAATTGCTGGAACTATCCAATCCCAATCAATATTTGTTGAAACGACTGCTGCTGGAAGCGCCGGGAACTTATCATCATAGCCTGATGGTTGGAAACCTGGCGGAAGCGGCGGCGGAGGCAGTTGGCGCCAACGCTTTGCTGGTCAGGGTAGGGTCATATTATCATGATATCGGTAAAATCAAGCGCCCGGAATATTTCGTGGAAAATCAGCAAGGCGGCAGCAGTCCGCATGATAAAATAGCGCCGGCCTTAAGCGCCCTGATCATTACGTCCCATGTCAAGGAGGGACTGGAAATGGCCAGGGACAGGCATCTCCCCCAGTCGATTATTGATTTTATCGCGGGGCACCATGGTACCAGTCTGACGAAGTATTTTTACAACCAGGCCCTGGAGGAGGACGGGGGAGAGCACGTTAATGAAGAGAATTTCCGCTATGAAGGACCCAAACCCCAAAGCAAGGAAGTAGCCCTGGTGATGCTGGCCGACGCTACCGAAGCCGCGGTCCGTTCCATCCCCGATCCCACCAATGAAAAAATCAGGGAAATGGTGCGTAAAATCATACGGGATAAGTTGAATGACGGGCAATTGGAAGAGTGTAACCTAACCTTCCGTGATTTAGATATTATTTCAGCGACTTTTGTCAAGGTGCTGGAGGGTATATATCACAGACGCATTGAGTATCCTGATAATATTGCCGAGGAATTGACGAGGAGGGTTTAAATGGACACCATGATAATCAACCAGCAGGACAAGGTCAATTACAACCGGGAAGTGCAACAGGTTATCTTAAAAGTCGTTAAAACCGTGACCAAGCTGGGCAGTATTCCCAAGAATACCGAACTCAGTATTCTGCTGGTGGACGACAGTTACATAAAAGACCTGAATTACGTTTATCGACATGTCAATTCTGCAACCGATGTACTCTCATTTGCCATGAATGAACTGAGCGAAGGTGAACCGGCTTTTACTTTCACCAATGAAGTAAATGTGCTGGGCGATATCGTCATTTCTTTGGAAAGAGCCGTGGAGCAAAGCAAAGAGTACGGTCACAGCTTTGAACGTGAACTGGGATTCTTGGTGGCCCACGGGTTGCTGCATTTGCTGGGATACGATCATGAAACCGAGGCCGAGGAGAAAGTAATGCGGGAACTGGAAAAAAAGATATTGCAAGCGGCCAAGCTGGAGAGGTAGAATCAATAAATGGGCAAAGGAACAATGCGGGACAGCTTTACATTTGCCATCAAAGGAATTATAACCGCCATCGTGAGCGGCAGGAACATGAGAATCCATCTCCTGGCGGCGGTCATGGCCATTGCGGTAGGGTGGTGGCTGGGCATAAATCGCTGGGAATGGGCCATTATATGCTTAACTATTTTTATGGTATTGGCGGCCGAGACTCTTAATACGGCGGTGGAGAAGACCGTCGATTTGGTGACCAGGGATTACCATCCCCTGGCCAAACAGGCCAAAAACCTGGCGGCGGGGGCGGTATTGCTGGCGGCGATCAACGCCGTGATAGTCGGTCTTTTGATTTTCGGACCATACTTATTAAAGCTGTAAAGGAGAAGGCATGGATACTGCCCAATTGATAAATGCAGCCCGCCAGGCCCAAGCCAGGGCCTACGCTCCTTATTCCGGCTTTCAAGTGGGAGCGGCGTTGCTGACTGCCAACGAACAAATTTACCAGGGCGCCAATATTGAAAACGCTTCCTACGGTTTGACAGTCTGTGCCGAGCGGAATGCAGTTTTTCAGGCGGTATTGGCAGGGGAAAGAGAGTTTAAAGCGCTGGCAGTATGCGCCTCCGGGACCGGATATGTCTATCCCTGCGGGGCGTGTCTGCAGGTACTGGCTGAATTTTCTCCACAAATTAGAATTATCTGCTGCAATGAGGACGATGATTATCGGGAATACGGATTAAAAGATCTCCTGCCTCAGGTTTTTGCGTTATAATATCTGCGTATAATATCTCGGAAAGCAAGCGGAATAAAGGAGTAAATGATTGTGAAATCAGGCTTTGTAAGCATTGTTGGCCGGCCCAACGTAGGTAAGTCCACCTTGCTTAATACAATAATCGGCGAAAAGATCGCGATTGTTTCTGATAAACCTCAGACTACCAGAACCAGAATCCAGGGCGTTCATACTTGTGACGAGGGACAGATTATTTTTGTCGACACGCCCGGCATCCATAAACCGAAACATCTACTCGGAGAATATATGGTCAAGGTATCTACCCGCAGTCTGGACGAGGTGGATTTGATCTACTATATGACCGACGTAACCCGGCCCTTCGGCGCCGGTGAAAAGTATATCATCGAGCAGTTGAAAGCGGCCCGGGTGCCGATCTTCATGCTGGTCAATAAAATAGACCTGGTAAAAGCAGATCAAATCCGGCAATTTACGCAGGATTTCCTCAACGAAATTAATTTCAGCGAGTGCATTCCCATTTCGGCTTTTCAGAAAATCAATATCGATAACCTGCTGCAGAAAACCTTTGCATATTTGCCGGAAGGCCCCCAGTATTATCCGGCCGACGATTTGACCGACCAGCCTACGTCCTTCCTGGTAGCGGAATTGATTCGGGAGAAGGCGCTGCTGCTGACTAGGGACGAGGTGCCCCATTCGCTGGCGGTAAACGTAGAAGAATTCAAACGTCAGGGTGGGAATAAAATTTACGTACGCGCTGTAATTAATACCGAGCGCGATTCCCAGAAGGGAATCATCATCGGCAAAAACGGACAGATGCTGAAAAAAATCGGGGAACAGTCCCGCCTGGAGATTGAGAAAATGCTTTCTGCTTCTGTCTATTTGGATTTATGGGTGAAAGTGCAGAAAAATTGGCGTGACAATGAAGGCAATCTTAACCAGCTAGGATATAGGCTATAGGTGTCGGAATAGGTTGCGTTTGCAATGAAGGGGACAGATCATGGAACTGGCTTCATACCTGGACAGTACCAATTTAAAGCCGGAATCAACGCAAAAAGATATTGCCGCATTATGCGAAGAGGCCGCCAGATATAAAATGGCGGCCGTTTGCATTCAACCTTTCCGGTTGCCGCAAGCCCGCCGGCTTTTGCAGGGAACGGGTGTGGGCCTTTGCACCGTGATAGGCTTTCCACTGGGGGCGGAGGGCAAGGACAGCAAGGTTTTCTCCGCCGTCCGCGCGTTGGAGGATGGAGCCGGGGAATTGGATATGGTCATTAATCTGGGCGCCTTGAAAGACGGCGACCTCCGCAGGGTGGAGGATGAAATCACAGGAATATTGAAACTCAAAAACGAGCATGCTTTTATATTGAAAGTGATTGTTGAAACGGCCTTGCTGACCCGGGACGAACTGATCGAGATGGTTCGGGTAACCGGCGGCTGCGGGGCCGATTTTATAAAGACTTCCACCGGTTATTCCAGCCGGGGGGCGTCCCTGGAAGATGTCCGTATTATGAACGCCCATCGGCCGGCCGGACTGAAAATAAAGGCAGCCGGTGGCATCAGAGAGCTTGATTTCGCGCTGCAGCTGATTGAGGCCGGAGCGGACCGCCTGGGCAGCAGCAACACAGGCAGGATTTTGGAGGAGTATGAGAGTCGGGGAGGCAGTTAAAGGAGCCGGCAGCAGTGAAAAAGCTTGTTCTATCTGTCATCGTGGCGGCTGCGGTTGGCCTGACCGCCGTCCTGGTCAACCACACCGAATCCATTGTCCATACCCGGGCCTATCAGCATATGGTGCTGCTTTACGGTCAAGTGGGACTGTTCCGCGGCGACAGCGAAATCGTATATGATCCCGGCCTGCGCCGTTTGCCTTCGGTCGAAAAACCAGTTCAAGTTTACGCCTGCATGCCGGAAGCCGGGCAGAGCTATCGCCAGCAGATGGAAGATTTCATAGACTCCGGCGCTGGGATGGTGGTGGAATGCTCGGGACTGGATGCCTGGCATACCAGCCGCGAAGGCTCGGCTTGGCTGCCGGTACTGCGTGAGCGGGCCTACCGGGCGGTGATTTTTGACGGGGGGCATCATCTGCCCACGCTGGGATTGGCGCCGGATATTATCATCGTGCCGGTTTTCAGAGGATACGCCGTCCACGGATATATGCGGGACGGCATCCGGACGGAGAAAATACGGGAAATCCTGGCGGCCAACCATATTCCCACGGTGATGGTGACGGTTTCACGCTGGGGGCTGGTGAAAACTCAAGCGTCCATGCAGAAAGCCGGCGGAGAAATCCTGAAACGTCTGAAGTTGGCGGCCGGGGAAGGGCCGCCTTTAACAGTAAACTGCCGTCCCCGTATAAGTAAATGCGGAGAAAATTTTTTTATTTATATCAACGGTACGTATGCCAAACGTCCTGATCTGGTAACAGAATATTGCCGCCAGTTGCAGCCGACCCCATCTTCCTGCGCATATATGGCCTTTGATTATAATGCCATTACGCCGGTGCAGGCGGAGGAATACGCCGGTAAACTGGCGCTGGAACTGGGGATCAAAACGGAAATCGTCAATGAACCGGTCAAGGTCGGCAGCCTGCTATGGCCAAAGCTGCGCTTCTGAGCCGGTACAAGCCTAAAAATGCCGGTGGTCTGCACCCTGCACCCGGCATTTTCCGGGCGGATGAGATGAATCGTTTAATGTTGTGGACTATCGGTCTGCCGGCGGGAGGAGAACAGTTTGAATTACAACAGCCGGGGGTTTGTGTTAAGACAAAGAGACTACCGGGACAGCGACAAATTATTGAGTATTTTTACGGAACAAAAAGGCAAGATCACCGCGGTGGCAAAGGGCATCAAAAAACCCAAGAGCAGCCTGCGGGTTTGCGCCCAGCCTTTTTGTCATGCCTACTTTCATCTACATCAGGGCCGGGACATGGATCTGCTGACCCAGGGCAAACTGCTGGACTTTTATGCCAACTCCCGCTCGGATTTGGAACGGTCCCTGTATTGCATCTATTTGATGGAACTGCTGGACAAAAGCTTGTTAGAGAACATTCCCCTGCCGGATTTGTACAGTTCGCTGCTGGAAGTGCTGACCGCCGTCAACGAACAGGGATTGAACCTGCTTTTTATAAGATATTTTGAAGTGCAGTTGCTGGCCGGCCTGGGTTATAAACCGGAACTTTCCCGCTGCAGCGGCTGCGGCCGCAAGGCTTTGCCTTCCTTTCGCTTCAGCCTGTCCGAAGGCGGACTGATATGCCCGGACTGTCAGGTAAACACAGGGGCAACGCTGGCCGTCAGCGGAGAAGTGCTGGGACTGCTGCGGCTGTTCAGCGCCGGCAATTTTCAAATTGTTCCCAAGGTCAAAGTCACCCCCACCGGCATGAAAGAGTTGGAGTACCTGCTGGAAAAGTATCTTGAGTACCATTTGGAGCGGAGATTCAAAATGAAAAGCACCATCCGCCTGCTTAAGCAGACGATTCATTTTGAAAATTGACAAGCACTGTGCGGCTTGTTAAACTTAGATATAATTTCACTGCAAAAACTTATCATTCGTTTGTGGAATGTATAAACATTACGTCGCCAGACCCCGCATGGGGAAAACACCCAGTGTTCCCTCATGCTGCATCAAGTGCTCCTTCATGTTTATACATTCCACATGATTAAATCAGGCTTTTGGCAGTGGAAACAGATATAAATTTTATAACAATGACGATGAAGAAGAGTAGTAGGAAAGTAAGCCGCTTTATAGAGAGCCGGGCAGGGTGGAAGCTGGCAAGGGTTCTTTCCCAAGGCGCTTTGGAGTTTCAGGAGGAAAGCCGTAAGGCGAGTAAAACCTGGCAATGAAGGTGGGCTGCGTGCCAATCAGGGTGGAACCGCGGGATAATCCCGTCCCTGTTGGATACGGGGCTTTTTTTATGCTTGGAGCGGTACAGTCTCATTCAAAACGAGGAGGTAATAAGGGTGAATTTCCAGGAGATTATTATGAACCTACAGAATTATTGGAGCAAACAGGGCTGCATCATTCAGCAGCCATACGATTTGGAAAAGGGCGCAGGGACCATGAACCCGGCTACTTTTTTACGCTGTCTGGGACCGGAGCCGTGGAACGTAGCTTATGTGGAGCCTTCGCGCCGTCCCACCGACGGACGCTACGGCGAGAACCCCAATCGCTTGCAGCACTATTACCAGTTCCAGGTCATCCTCAAACCGTCGCCGGACAATGTCATCGAGCTGTATATGGAAAGTCTGCGCCAATTAGGGATTGAACCCGACAAGCATGACATTCGCCTGGTGGAGGATAACTGGGAGTCGCCGACTTTGGGTGCCTGGGGCCTGGGCTGGGAGGTCTGGCTGGACGGCATGGAAATCACCCAATTCACTTATTTTCAGCAATGCGGAGGCTTTGACTGTCATCCGGTCTGCGCGGAAATAACTTACGGTCTGGAACGGATCGCTACCTATATTCAGAACAAGGCCAGCGTTTACGATATCGAATGGGTGGACGACATAACCTACGCCGATGTACACTTCCAAAGCGAAGTGGATTATTCCCATTACAATTTTCACGGATCTGATGTCGAATCACTGACCACCATGTTCAATATTTGTGAAGAAGAGGCGCGCCGGGTGGCCGAGCTGCACCTGGCTCAGCCGGCTTATGATTATGTGCTGAAGTGCTCGCATCTGTTCAATCTCCTGGATGCCCGCGGCGCCATCAGCGTAACGGAGAGAACGAGCTATATTGGAAAAGTACGCAATATCGCCCGCATCGTTGCCCGGGAATATTTGGAACAGCGGCGTCGTCTGGGCTATCCGCTGATCAAGGACGAGGATTGGCGCCAGCAACTGCTGCGGGAAGTGGAGGTTGAAGGATAATGAAAAGGGATTTGTTATTGGAAATCGGAGTGGAGGAAATGCCTTCCGCTTTTATGACCGACACGTTGGCTCAACTGAAAGCACTGGGCGAGGAAAAATTTACTGCCGCCAGGATCGGCTTTGCTCAGGTTGAAAGTATGGGCACCCCCCGGCGGCTGGTTCTGTATGTCCATGGTTTGGAGGAAAAACAACAGGATGCGGTAATAGAAAACCGCGGCCCGAAAAAAAACAGCGCTTTTGACAAACAGGGCGCCCCCACCAAAGCGGCATTAGGTTTTGCCCGGGCCCAGGGAATAGAAGTGGGCGATCTGGAAATCCGGGAGATGGACGGCACCGAATATGTATTTGCAACCAAAAAAGAGATGGGGGGAGATACGGCCCAGGTGCTGCCGGAAATCCTGCTGGATATCATCCATGCACTGAATTTCCCCAAATCCATGCGGTGGTCCTATTACGAAACCCGTTTTGCCCGGCCGATACGCTGGCTGCTGGCTTTATACGGGAAACAGACGGTCAGCTTTCAGATAGAGAACGTAGTCAGCGGCAATGAGAGCTGCGGTCACCGTTTCCTGGCGCCGAAGCGTTTCATCCTGAAAAAGCCGGAAGATTATACCGAGCAGTTGCGCCGCCGCTTTGTAATCGTCGATCATCAGGAGCGAAAGCAGATGATCTGGCAGCAGGTGCAGGAAGCCGCCCGGCAAGCGGGGGGTCAAGCCATGGAGAATGAAGAATTGCTGGAGGAAGTATGCTTCCTGGTGGAATACCCGACGGCCTTTGCCGGCAGCTTTTCTCCTTCTTATTTGGATGTGCCGCCGGAAGTGCTGACCACCTCCATGATCGAGAACCAGCGCTATTTCCCGGTTTTTGACAAACAAGGCCAGTTGCTGCCGGCTTTCATCGGCGTACGCAACGGCACCGAGGATAGTCTGGACATCGTGCGAGCCGGCAACGAAAGAGTGCTGAAGGCGCGGCTGGAGGATGCGCTCTTTTTCTGGAAGGAGGATACCTCCAAAGTGCTGGCCGACTTGGTACCCGGTCTGCAGAAAGTAATGTTCCACGAGCGGCTGGGCAGCGTGATGGACAAGGTGGAACGGCTGCAGCAGTTGGCGGTGGTCATCGGCGCTGCCATCGGTCTCAGCAGCGAGGAAAAGCTGCGGCGGGCAGCGCTGCTGTGCAAGGCGGACTTGCTCAGCAATATGGTTTACGAGTTTCCGGAGCTGCAGGGGATCATGGGACGCTATTACGCCCTTAAAAGCGGGGAAGAGGCAGAAGTGGGCGAGGCCATACTGGAACATTACCTGCCCCGGTTTGCCGACGACAAGCTGCCGGCCAGCCCTACGGGGACGGTCTTGGCTTTAACTGAGAAAATCGATAACCTGACCGCCTGCTTCGCCATCGGCATCAAGCCTTCCGGTTCCCAAGATCCTTATGCCCTGCGCCGGCAGGCCCTGGGTGTGGTGAACATCCTTACCGATATGCGGATCAAAGTGGATCTGGGTCATATAATAACCGCTGCCTACAACAGTCTGTCTAATGTAAAAACCGAGGCGGGAGCGGAGCAGGTTAGAGACGAACTGATGGAATTCATCCGGCAGCGGCAGCGGGGTCTGTTGCTGGATCAGGGCTTTGGCTTTGACGTAATTGACGCCGTACTGGCGCTAACCCTGGCCGATATTTACGATATTGAACAACGGGTGCAGGTGCTGCAGGAATTTAAAAATTCCGACCGGTTGGAAGACTTTATGGTGGTATTCAACCGTTCCCACAACCTCTCCAAAAAATGGGACAGCATTGCCATCATGCCGGAAGACCTGGAAGATGAAAGCGAAAAAAACCTATACCGCCATTTACAGCAGGCGAAGCCAGAAGTTGGGCAAAGCGTTAAAAACGGCAACTACCAAAAGGCCCTGGAAATTATTGCTGATTTGCGCACCGATCTGGACCGGTTCTTTAACGCCGTCATGGTCATGGTGGAGGACGAGAAGCTAAAGGCGGCGCGGCTGGGGATTTTAAAAACAATTGCCGAATTATGCGGACAAGTGGCTGATTTTACCAAACTCGTATAAAATACGTCGGATAAAAATGAAAATAGGTATTGGCAAGCAGGATTTTATTAGCGAAAATAGTATATATAATTTGTGCATATTTACCCAAAAAGTATAGCGTAATTGGGCGGTGAATAAAATCGAATTAAATGAACGACAAATTAAGATCCTGGAGATTGTCAAGCAGAAAGGCCCCATCACCGGTGAGAATATCGCCGAAGCATTGGAGGTGACCCGGGCGGCACTGCGTTCGGATCTGGCGGTTTTGACCATGTCCGGTTATCTGGAGGCCAAGCCCAGAGTGGGCTATACCTTTAAAGCCGACGGGGTGGACAGCAAAATCAAAAAGGTTCTGAATCAGTACCGGGTACGGGACGTGATGTCTATGGCGGTGGTGGTGAAGGAGAACTGCAGTATTTACGACGCCATCGTGACTCTTTTTGTGGAGGATACCGGCAGTATTTTCGTACTGGATGAGGAGAATTATTTGGTTGGGGTGGTATCCCGCAAGGATTTGCTTAAGACGACGCTGGGACAGGCGGATATTCACAAAATGCCGGTCAGCGTGATTATGACCCGTATGCCTAATATCATTACCGCCACCGGCGATGATATTGCGGTGGAGGCAGTCAAGAAAATCGTTGAACATGAAGTGGACAGCCTGCCGGTGGTCAAGTGCTATATAGGACCTCACAACGAAGAGAAATTGGAAGTCATCGGACGAATCACCAAAACCAACGTTGCCAGAATGTTCCTGGATCTGGCACTTAAATAACGAGGAGGTTAATCGTTTTGACAGATCATCTGCCCGGTGTTTTTATCGTTTCAGACTCCATCGGCGAAACCGCTGAAATGGTGGTGAGAGCTGCCGCCAGCCAGTTTAACTCAGGCAATATGGAAATCAGGCGTATTCCCAACATCTCCGACCAGGGCATTCTGGAGGAAATCGTCAATCAGGCGAAGGCCAAGAATTTTATCATCGCCTATACGCTGGTATTGAAAGATCTGGCTGATTTTCTCAAAATGAAAGCCACCGAAGCCGGAGTGGTATGTGTAGATATCATAGGTCCTATTATCGAAGCTTTTCACACGGCCAGTCACATTGAACCTAAACTCGAACCCGGACTGCTGCGTAAAGTGGATGAAATGTATTATCGCCGGGTGGAAGCGGTGGAATTTGCGGTGCGCTATGACGACGGCAAAGATCCGCGCGGCATTTCCCAGGCTGACATCGTGTTGGTGGGCGTATCGCGTACTTCTAAGACGCCGCTGTCCATGTATCTGGCCCATAAACGGCTGAAAGTCGCCAACGTTCCGTTGGTGCCGGAAATCGCTCCTCCGGAGGAACTTTTCTCGGTGGAAAAAGGCAAGCTGATCGGACTGGTCATCCACCCGGATCAGCTCAACAATATACGCACCGAGCGGCTGAAAACCTTGGGACTGTCCCATCAGGCCAGCTACGCCAACGAAGAGAGGATCTTGGAAGAACTGGAATACTCGGATAAAATCATGAAAAAACTCGGCTGTCCGGTTATCGATGTAACCAACCGGGCGGTGGAAGAAACCTCCAGCAAGATACTGGAAATATACTATCGAAGATTGAGTAACGTTTAGTTGTAAACCTAACCGGACAATTAATTTCATTGTTTGCATAAAAATGCGTCATATTTTTGCGGAAATATGACGCATTTTGTACTGTCGTTGACTGAATTTTGTGCTATAATTCCTGTGTAAATAAATTATAGGCTACATTATACGGCCTAATAATCATCAAAATTGTTATACAAGGAGGAAATTTACAGACGTCTTCTCAGTTTTTGGTTTTAGCACAAGTCATAATAATACCTTTGCAGCTTTAAGGGAGGACCAATCATAATGGACTATCGCTTTATAAAATGGTTTGAGGAGTTATCCAAGCAGGATATAGCCATGGTCGGCGGTAAGGGAGCCAATTTGGGAGAGCTGACTCAGGCAGGGATACAAGTGCCGCCGGGTTTTTGCGTAACCGCCGATGCCTACCGGGACTTTATTAAGTCTACGGGCTTGCAGGAAAAAATTCGGGCCGTGATGGTCGGAACCGATATAGAAGACAACCGTGCTCTGGAAGCAAACACGAGCAGAATTCGGGACATGATCACTTCCACGCCGATGGCGGCGGAAATGGAGCAGGAGATTATTGGGGCTTATGAAAAACTGACGGTTGCCGGTGGCGAGCGCCGCGTCGCCATTCGCAGCTCGGCGACAGCCGAGGATTTGCCGGACGCTTCGTTTGCCGGGCAACAGGATACATATTTGAATATAACCGGCAACGAGGACGTGATTGCATATATTCAGAAATGCTGGGCGTCTTTATGGACCGCCCGGGCGGTATATTATCGCCAAAAACAAAAATACGACCACTTTGACGTTTATTTGTCGGCAGTGGTACAAAAATTGGTTTCAGCGGACAAAGCCGGGGTAGCTTTTACTTCCAACCCGGTGACCCAGGCCCGGAACGAGATCGTGATCAATGCCAGTTGGGGATTGGGCGAAGCGGTAGTCTCCGGAACCGTCACTCCCGATGATTATATTGTGGAAAAAGAAACCGGTGCAATTATAGCCAAGGATATCGCCGACAAAAAGTCGATGGTGATAAAAGATCCCACCAATGTCATCGGTACCGTAACGGTGGCGGTGGATGAACATCTGGGCAGTAAATACGTTACGGGGCAATGCCTTGCGGATAACGACATTATTGAGCTGGCCAAAATATGTGTAAATATTGAAAAACATTACAACATGCCGATGGATATAGAATGGGCTTACGACGAGAAAGACGATAAATTCTACTTGCTGCAGGCTCGTCCGATTACTACTTTGAGAGAGGAGAGCGGGCAGATCGAAATGGAGAAGAAAAATAATTTGGAGGTGCTGGTCAAGGGCATGCCGGCGTCTCCCGGAGTGGCTTTCGGTGAAGTTAAAATTATTAAAAACGACGATATCTCTGACGTTAAAGAAGGAGATATTCTGGTGACGGTTATGACCAACCCGGATATGGTGCCGGCCATGAGCAAAGCGCGGGCCATTGTGACCAATGAAGGCGGGCGCACCTGCCATGCGGCTATCGTATCCCGGGAGCTGGGAGTTCCCTGCATCGTCGGTTGCCATAACGCCACGGAAGTATTGGAAAACGGGCAAAAAGTTACGGTGGACGCCACCCGGGGCATCGTATATAAAGATCTGGTCAACCTGGGCCAGGATAAAGAAGAAAGCTCCTCTATGTCGGGTATATCGCCGGAAATCCTGCGGCAGTTATATCCGGTCTGCGGCACCAAGATATATATGAACCTGGGTGAGCCGTCGCTGGTGGGCAAGTATAAAGATTTGCCTTTTGACGGCATCGGCTTGATGAGAGTGGAGTTCATTTTTACCAATATGATTAAAGCCCATCCCATGTATTTGATCAAAACCGGCCAGCAGCAATTCATGATCGATAAGCTGGCGGAAGGATTAGTTACGGTGGCTCAAGGCGTATACCCCCGTCCGGTGGTGGTACGGATGAGCGATTTTAGGACCAATGAATTCCGGGGGTTAAAAGGCGGGGAAGAAGTAGAACCCATCGAGAACAATCCCATGATTGGCTGGCGCGGCGTTTCCCGCTATACTTCCGAGCAATATATCGAAGGTTTCCGCCTGGAATGCAGAGCCATGCGCAAAGCCAGAGAGGAATACGGTTTAAAAAATATTTGGGCCATGCTGCCTTTCGTGCGCACCACCTGGGAATTGAAACAGGTGAAAGAGATTATGGAAGAGGAAGGGCTGCGCCAAAACCTCAATTTCAAGCTGTGGATCATGGCGGAAGTGCCTTCGGTCATATTTATGGCGGATGAATTCAGCCAACTGGTGGACGGATTCAGCATCGGCAGCAATGATCTGACTCAGTTGACCCTGGGAGCCGACCGGGATTCCGGCGTACTGGACGGCATGGGATATTTTGATGAGAGAGATCCGGCGGTGAAGCGGGCGATTGCGCATTTGATCAAAACTGCCCATAAATATGGCAAAACCGTCTCTATTTGCGGGCAAGCTCCCTCGCTTTATCCGGAGTTTACCGAGTTCCTGGTGCGGGAGGGAATCGACAGCGTAAGCGTGAATCCGGACCGGGTCATTGCCACCCGCCGGCTGGTGGCCTCTGTAGAACAGAGAACCATTTTGCAAATGCTCCGGGAAAAGAATTAGTCTCGTTTATATTTATGATCTCAGCGGACATGGACCGTACTCGCTGGCTGCAGATCGTTTCAGAATCTGCCCGGCGGATACGCTCCCTGTCCTTTGCTTTTATACGCTATTTTGCATGAATAACGTCGATCGGGTAACCCTATAAATTCTGCCCGATCGCGGTTGGGCGGACCTTAATCTTCGGTCCGGCATTTATACAATGAGATTATAAC
>DATMYB010000368.1:0-2138 GCA_035561215.1 Syntrophomonas sp.
CAGCTCCTGCACCGCGATTAAAAGATTTTCCGTCGCGGCGGCGCAATCCTGGATCCAATAATCCGTATCGCTATATTTTTTCAGCTTCATATCCGCGCATATCAGGATTGCCAACGGCGCCTGTCTGATCATGCCGGAATATGGATGGTATTGCGGCACCTGATCCAGCAACTGCCGGTCTCTGATCACTACAAATTGCCAGGGCTGCTCATTGCCGGCCGATGGCGCGCACATGGCGGCTTTCAACAATACTTTGACCTGTTCGTCGCTGACATCTTGGCTGGTATATTTTCGAATACTTCTGCGGTTCATTATCGCCTTCATGTTCAGTCTCCATTTCTTCTTGATTTTCAAAAGTATAATTATTATTTCATAAAAGTCAATCCGCATACCGCCGCAAGAATATGGAAACCATATCTGAAAATAAATGCAACAATTTCGTTAGCATCGATTGGAGGTACAGCAAATATGGGAGATAAAAGTATGAAGAAAAAGGAGCAAAAGAAGAATACAGGCACTAAGAAAGATCCTAATATACCGTCTACTTCAGAAACACCGTCCAAGCACCCGTAACCCTTTAATGTTGGAGGAAGCAAACCGGCTTTGCTTCCTCTATTTATGAAATGAGAAAATCCTTGATGATTCCGGCAGTCCGTGCCGGAATTTCCATTGGTATAGTGTGCCCCACTCCCTCCAACAGACGGTGCTCACTGTGGGGCATCAATGACGCTGCCTTGCTGAGATCAATAAACGATCTATTTTCACTTTCTGCTCCTTCCAGCACCAGCACCGGGCATTTTATCCCGCTGAGCAGCGGCCAGGGATTAAAATGTAAACCGCCCATGAAAAGCGCCGCTTCGTGCCGGGGTGAACAGGCGAGCCTGATAATGCCGTGGTCGTCTTCCACCATCCCGTACTGCAGGAACATTTCCAGCACTTCCGTATCCCAACTTTTATAAAGCGCTCTGGATCTCAGGTATTCCCGGGCCTCTCCCCGGTTTTGCCATTCGTTGCGCCGCTTTATGGATTTGGACGCCAGGGGATGCTGTTCTACGCTGAGGTTCGCAGTATATAATGTTTCAGGCAGATAGATCGGTTCCATCATTATCATCTTTTTCGCCAGGTCAGGTTCAAAGTAAGCAGCTATCGTAGCTACCGTCGCTCCCATGGAATGGGCCGTCAGATAAGACCTTTCAAGATCGAGCCGATGGCAAAACTTACAGAAATCATCGGCCAGCAGCTTCCATTTCAAACCGCCCTCCTCCGGCTCCGCTTCCCTATGCTCGTTCAAGAAAGGCACAATAATTCTGAACTGATTGCTCAGCCGGCGAGCCACCGGATGAAACAGCCAAGGTGAAAAACCGGTGCCGTTCAAAAACAAAATGGTCGGGCCATCGCCTTCATAGAGCAAATACTCGAGAGTCGTATCATCATCTATTTTTTCCCGTTTTATCAACGGATATGGTTCCATCATTAAACCTCCTTATGACTGAGTTAATTTATAAAGGTATTGTTTATGCTGAACCAGGCATTAATTCTTAAAGCAAATCTCATAATCGAATCTGTTTTTGCTGAATCGTACTATTCACTTTTATGCCCAAAAGCCATGGTGGTAAATACGCGTCCGCCTTTCAACAGATACCATCCTAAAAGCAACAAAAGCAACATCCGAGGCAAATTATCCACCAGGTAGGCCGTATGTTCAACATGCGACCAAACCGGCGAGAGATATCTTATGTAACAAAATTTGAATATAATCTGTACAACACTAGGGATGGCCCAAACTATAAATGCCAGACCGATTACTTTCATAGCCAGATTAAAGACTCCGACTTCATTTATAATTTCATTGGTCTCAGCGGGATATATCTTAGCGGCAATATTTTCGGCATTCTTAATAAAAGCGATCCCAATTAACAGCAAGATCATTGCGGAAAGAAGCATCGGGATAAATTGCACGACATTGGGATTACTTTCCTGTCCAAAACCGGATAAAAGCAGTCCGCCAAGTTGTACAAAATATACCAAGCTCCATACGATCAGCAGGACCGCAATAACACGAACCGCTAGTCCAAAAATTGCTTTTCTATGCATAACTCTCCCCTCATCAATTATTTATTGGTTTTCATAACAAGGTG
>DATMYB010000369.1:0-4470 GCA_035561215.1 Syntrophomonas sp.
TACTACACCTCCCCTAAACGAAGATTCACTCAAATGATCTTAATCAATTGGGATTACAATCTTTGCAATATCCAAATATCTCCAAATTATGGCCTATTACATGAAAATCTTTATCTTCGAGTTTGGGTATGAATTTCTCCATTGGACAGTTATCCATTGTTATGATTTTACGGCAGTTCATGCAGACGGCATAATGCTTATGCTTAAACCGATTGAGTTCATACACCGCCATTTCATTATTCATCATGTTGGTTTTAAGTATCATGCCCTTTTTAACGAAGAACTCTAATATCCGGTAGACGGTGGATAACCAAGTGGCATCTCCGCTGTTTTGTATTTTAGAACATATATCCGCTGCACTTAACGGTTTGTCGGAGTTTTCAAGGACCGAGAGGACACTTTCACGCTGGCGGGTTCTTTTTATTCCCACAGGCCAGTTATGCTGTATTTCGTTCAATGTATTCACCTCATTCATTGCTCAATTAAAACTTTGTTTCATATTCCCGTGCAGGCCTCTATATTTTTATATGAGGCGCAAATGCGTATTATTCGCATTTTGGTTTATTGTACGCTGGCAATTTTAAGAAGTCAAGGGGATAGGGGGTAATATCCGTAGCGTCATTGGTTTCGGAGAATATGGATGCCGGCTTGCATCTAAATTATACATAATTGCTATGAAAATCATACCATTCAGCGCATATGGGGGCGAACTCGTATAAGAAAAACTAAATGTTCTGCTTAATCATAAGTAAGACCTTTTTTGATAAGCGCCACAAGTTTATGCAAATGCATTCGCACTTGACAAATATATCCTTGCAGGCTACCATGTAAATAAATGCAAATGCGTATCATTCGCAATTAAACTTGGGAGGTTGATGAAAATGTTTAAAAGATGGGCTGCTTTGTTGCTTTGCCTGATTACCGTAGTGAGTTTTTCGGCAGGCTGCAATAATAATCAGGCGAATAAGACGGAAGCAAGTAAACTCAAAGTATCCGTTACCTTCGATGCAATGAAAGAGTTTGTTGCAGCTGTTGGTAAGGAGAAGGTAGAAATCTCAACGATAATACCTACCGGTACAGAACCCCATGATTTTGAACCAAAAGCGCAGGATCTTGCTGCTCTTAGCACAGCTCAGGTTTTTGTGTACAGCGGACTCGGAATGGAGGCTTGGGTGGATAAAATGATTTCCGCAGCCAATAATGCGAAATTGGTTACAGTGGAAGCGTCCAAGGGTGCTGACGCAATTAAGAACACGGAACTTGAGGAAATTGAAGAACACGGACAAAATGATCCCCATATCTGGCTCAGCTTAAAAGGTGCGGAACTTGAAGTAAAAAACATCAAAGACGCGCTTATCCAAGCAGACCCATCCAATAAAGACTTTTACGAAAAGAACTGCAATGATTTCGTCTCCCAACTGGAGAATCTCTATAACGAATATAATGAAAAATTCCAGTCGGTTCCGAAAAAGAGCTTTGTAACGGGACACGCCGCTTTTGGATATCTCTGCCGGGATTTCGGTTTGGAACAAAACAGCGTGGAGGATACCTTTGCCGAGGGAGAACCTACGGCGCAGCAATTGGCCGAGCTGGTGGAATATTGCAAGGAGAACAAAGTAACAACCATTTTTGCTGAAGAAATGGCAAGCCAGGATGTTTCTCAGACGCTGGCAAATGAAGTCGGCGCAAAGGTCGAAACCATCTACACGATTGAAAGCAGTGAAGATGGGATGACGTATTTGGAGCGGATGGAAGATAATCTGTCTAAAATCTATGATAGCTTGACCAAGTAATGACTTTTGAGGTCTCTATTTTGTGTGGCATACCAATAAGGAGCTGGATTTATGTATCAGGATAAAACTCTCATTTGCAAGGACTGCGGCAGAGAATTTGTTTGGACGGCAGGCGAACAGGAATTTTACGCTGAAAAGGGTTTTGCAAATGAACCAAAAAGATGCAGGGAATGCCGGGAAGCCAATAAAAGGGGCGGCGATTCATCCCGGCAGCCCCGTGAAATGTACGATGCTGTATGTGCAAAATGCGGCAGACCCTGTAAGGTTCCCTTCAAACCGATAGGTGATCGACCCATATATTGCCGTGAGTGCTTTGCCAGCATGAAAGCGGAAGGGCTGCTTTACAATAGGGAGTAAGCGAAAAAGGCCCCCGATTCGTATTCAAAATACGAATCGGGGGCCCTTTCTTTTTGAAGTTTCGTGCCTGTCGGGGCAGTTCAACGGAAAGGAATGGGCAAAATGTCATGCCAGAGGGACGGCAGGCTAGTGCTCTGTTAAGTCTAAAAGTTTATTTTATCCGTCGAGAAAAATTTTTGCAGGGCAAGGCGGAGGATGAGCAATACTGGACGTATTGCGATTGACGACAACGCATCCCCGCGAAAATTTAGCCGACGGGAATTGAAGTTTTAGGCTTAACAGAGCACTAGGTGCGGCAGCCTCATCCCTTTGACACCACGAGTCAACCCAGCGCCTGTCTGATTTTTTGAAAGGCGGTGGGAATCGCCAACTGCCCCAGCTCTTCCCAACGAATCCAACGGAAATCAGGCCGCCCGTTAAGATCGCCATCGCTTGCCAGCGTCGCTTCATAGGTCTTCATGGACCATTCCAGATGGGTAAAGACATGGCTGGCATCGATCAGATGTCTGCCAATCTTCAGTTGCAATCCATATTCATCCGCAAAGCGCGGAGCCAATTCCTTTTTCAAACTCCCTTCCACCCCGGGAAATTCCCATAAACCGGCCAGCAGCCCCGTAGCAGGACGCCGGTGCATGAGCACTTCGTCATCTTTTTTAATCACCGCCACCAGCCGTTTGATTTCTTTGACCGGTTTTTTCTCTCTGACGACCGGCCACTGGCTTTGGGTATTTCGGGCATAAGCCTGGCAAAAATATATCAGCGGACAACTGCTGCAAAGAGGATTCCGCGGAATGCATACGAGCGCTCCCAACTCCATCAGTGCCTGGGTATAATCCCCTGCCCGTCCTGCGGGAAAGCCTTCCGTTACCTGCTGTTTGATTGCAGCCTGCACGCCGGGCTGATCGATTTCCGGCCACGCAAAGATGCGGCTCATCACCCGCAGCACGTTGCCGTCCACTGCCGGGGTCGGTTGCCCCAGGGCAATGCTGGCAACGGCGCCGGCGGTATAAGGTCCTATGCCGGGCAAGGACAGGATCTGTTGGTATGACGTAGGGAAGACCCCACCCATTTCATTCGCGATTATCCGGGCGGCCTTGTGCAGATTACGAGCCCGGGAGTAATAGCCGAGACCTTCCCACAATTTCAGCACCGTATCCAGATCAGCTTCCGCCAGACTCCTGATATCCGGGAAACGTTCCATCCAGCGGCAATAATAATCCCTTACCGTCTCCACCCGGGTCTGCTGCAGCATAATTTCGGAAATCCAGACAGCATAAGGATCACGACTACCGCGCCAGGGCAGATCACGTTTCTCCTCATCGTACCAACCCAACAGTATTTTTACCCATGGCTGCATAATCGTATAGTGCTCCTCTTATGGTGATGATCCTTGCGGCAGCAGTCTCTTTAAAGATACGTAAGGCGTTTGATTTCAATATCCGCCGTATGTAATGTGAGCAGGGGACATTGTAAACTCAACGTTATGATATATATTTTAGGCTTATCAGCTAAATCTGGATTTCGACAAACATTATTACGACTAGTACTCTGTCAACCTTAAGTCCGCATATTATTTGTCGAGGAAAATTTCTGCAGGGCAAGGGGTCGTCAATCACAATACTGGACGTATTGTGATTGACGACAACGTAGCCATGCAGAAATTTAACCGACAAGGAATTGTGGAATTAGGGTTGACAGAGTACTAGCGAATCAAGTGAGGATCGTTCCCTGTCGATACCTATTACAGCAGCCATTCATAGTTGTGTTTGCCATAGATGATACGGCGGATCTGGACCGTGGTTTCCTTTACAACGTAAAACACCAGATAGTTGTCTACCGGCATGCAGCGATAGCCTTTTGCTTTCAAAGGATTGTTGCGTACGCAAGGAAAGCGCTCCGGCATTTGCGCCAGTCCGGCAATTTTTTCTACCATCATATCGTAATAACGGAACGCGACCTCAGCGGATAGATTGTTTAAGTAGTCGATAATATCCTCCCAATCCCGTTTGGCCGCCGGATATATGATTACCTTATATCTGTCCATGCACCCTGTTCCTTAACTGTCTCGATACGGTAAGGAATTCTTCACCTTCGGCGCCGTTTGCGATCTCCTCCTCCGCCTCGGCCAGCTTCGCATACAAATTGACCAACGCCTGCTGGCGTTCATAGGTCTCCATGCTCATCACCACCATATCACCTACTCCGTTTTTGGTAATAAAAACGGGTTCGCGCGTCTGATGGCAAAACTCGGAAATATCATTGGCATTGTTTCTCAAATCCGAAATAGGCCGAATATTAGGCATAGTGATCACCCCTTGAT
>DATMYB010000370.1:0-2455 GCA_035561215.1 Syntrophomonas sp.
ATTTTTAATATCAAACCGGGTGATACGCTGATTGTTTTAGCTGATGAAAAACAGGGCATTGCAATCCCCCCCCAGGATATGTTTGCGCAGTTATCAAAGGCTATATTTTCCAAAGACATCCCTCCTGAAAACGACAGAAACGAGGAAAAGGAATAATGTCTGGAAATACCATTCTGATAAGGAAAGACTATCTTGATAATATCCGTTCCGCGACCATAGTACTGGTTGTCATTTATCACGTGGCTTACATTTTTAACAGTGCGGGGGTTATCAGCAATATTTCTGTGAAGGGAATTCAAGCGATAGACAGTATCTGTTATTTTCTTTATCCGTGGTTCATGTGTCTTCTGTTTTTGCTTGCCGGTATCAGCACCAGGTATTCACTACAGACACGCAGCGCCAAGCAATTCGCTCAAGAAAGGGTGCAAAAACTGATCGTCCCCTTATTGGGCGGCGCATTTTTACTCGGTTGGCTCAACGGGTGGGTTACCGCACATTATGTGGATATGTTCGGCGGGCATGCGGTTCCAGGTCTTTGCGTTGTTGAGCGTTGAGTTTTTCAGGCCATTCCCGGTATAAAAAAGGAGTGCTAGGAGTGTTTGATGAATATTTCTAGAAATTACTTTGGAGTGGTCGAAAGCATAAATAAGGGGGAATAGATTTGCCCGAAATAAAAGATAGTGGTGATAGACATGAATTCGCATCTGGAGCTGTACGGGATATGCAAGAAGGCAAGGGTCGTTGTGATCTTCTCCCCCCTGCGGCCATACTCCGTCTAGCCCGGCACTTTGAGGCAGGGGCTAGAAAATACGGTGAAAGGAATTGGGAAAAAGGCATACCTATTAAGAGCTTTATTGACTCAGGTCTCAGGCATATTCTGAAATACATGCAAGGCATGGATGATGAAGATCATTTGGTAGCAGCCGCATGGAACCTGATGTGTGCTTTAGAAATTGAAGAACGCTTTGGGTGGAAATTTCTTGCTGAGAAAGGCAGCCATGCCGAAGATCCCACATTATAATCGCCTGCTTTCCCATCATGAGTTAGGGGATATTAATTATGGACAGTTAGGATCGGGAAGTCAATCCGCATGTCTGTAAAATATCAGATAATCGGCGCAAACAAGAAAACGATAATCCGTCTGAATATAGTTTTCACCTACCGCCTGGGCGCAATATGTAGAGTGGCAGGCAAGTAGATAGGCGTATTGTCACTAGAATAAATGATTAACCCCGGTACCAATCCCATACTTCACTTCCCGAACCATAATAATAGTCTGTTTGATCATCCGTTGAGAACGGCCCGGCAATCCTATGCCGCTCATTGCCTTGAGCATCTATAATCCACAGGTAATTGTCAGCCATATACATGATATATTTCCCGTCTTTTGACCACTGCGGTTCCTGAACACTGTTGCCGGCTTTGGCAAGCGACCTGGCCCCACTCCCGTCCGTATTGGCCACCCATAAGGTAATGCTGTTGGTCCAATCCTCGATTTTTCCCATGCTGGGATATTCCTTGGAACCCAAATCGGGAGCGGTCACGAACGCTATCTGTTTGGCATCCGGGGAAAAGGAGGGGTCGGCGGTGACACTTCCCGGAGAGACGTTCACCCGGGCGACGGTTCCGGTTGTAAGATCACATATTTCCAACCATTTATTAGTCCACTCCTGCCTTCCCGCACCTGCTACTCTAAGCAAGCGGTTGTCAGCTGCAAACGACAACCAGCCGCGCTTAGTCAAACCTGCTGTGAAGTGTAATGGTTCTTTCACCCCTATAGGTAAACTGCACATTTCCAGGCCATCAGCTGCCGCCGATGCACCGTGGCCAGGATTTTCCCAGTACAGAATGCCTTGCCCGTCCGGCCACCAAGCTGCCAGCCGTATACCGGCTGCCGGAGCAATCAAACGTTGAACTGTTTGACCGCTACGAATATCCAGGGTATAAAGGGCATCACTGCGATTTTCAACCTCCTCCTGGGTATAGGGCAGGGTCAGGCTATAAGCTATCTGCTGCCCATCCGGAGACCAGGCTATATCAGGGGTAGTATCCGGCCCTGTTTTCACCACCTGTTTCGGCTGGCCTTGCTCATCGAGCAGCCAAATGCCCTGGCAGCTTACTGCCAGAATGTTTTCCGTTGGCGACCATTTGTAGGTACCATACATTCTTGCTTCCGGCAGGCCAGTGATCATGCGGGGCTCTGTACCATCCCGCTTGACCATCCATAATGTTCCGCTGTCCCGATCCTGTTGACTGACAATCAGAAAAGCCAGCCATTGCCCGTCATGCGACCATTTTGGCCGAAGGGCCTGCCCGTTTTCATTTATTTTAGTAAGACGCCCGGTGCTGCCTTCCAGTATTTGAAGTATCCCATCTTGTATAAAAGCCAGATCCCCCTCATTTTTAAGTACTGATTCGTCAGCTGATATATTGCTATTGCATGATGTCAAGGTAG
>DATMYB010000371.1:0-9616 GCA_035561215.1 Syntrophomonas sp.
TTTAATTACAGCGCTTATGCTGGCCATGTTTTTAGCGGCAGTTGAGGGGACGATTGTTACTTTGGCTACGCCTACCATCGTCAAGGATTTGCAGGGATTTGAACTAATCAGCCTGGTTTTTTCGGTCTATTTATTAACTTCTGCCATATCGACGCCGATTTATGGCAAACTGGCAGATTTATACGGCAGAAAAAACATCCTTTCCATCGGGATTGTTATATTTTTGGCCGGGAGCTTTCTATGCGGATTAGCGCAGAGTATGCTTATGCTGATCGCCTTCCGGGCTATTCAAGGTCTGGGCGCAGGTTCAATATACGCAGTCTCATTCACCATCATCGGCGATATTTTTACCCTTGAAGAAAGATCGAAACTTCAGGGCGGCCTGAGTATGGTCTGGGGAGTTGCTGCTCTGGTAGGGCCGTTTTTAGGAGGCTTTTTAATTGATATCCTGTCCTGGCACTGGATATTTTTTATCAATATTCCTTTTGGACTGTTAGCGGTTATTTTGCTGCAAAGGTCGCTCAAAGAAACTTTGGAGAAGAAAAAACACCGCATTGATTATGCCGGAGCTGTTACCTTATCATTGGCTATGGTTGTGTTCTTAAGTATTTTTTTATTCAACCAAAACGTGGATTCAAATCGCTATTTATTCATTGCGGGCTTGTCCGGGATAACCATTCTATTGCTGCTGGCTTTCTATAGAATAGAAAGAAAAGCCCAAGAGCCAATGATGCCTTTTGCCATATTTACCAAGACAAGCATCATTGTCAATCTGATCTCTTTTCTGATTTATGCCGTCTTAATGGGGGTTAATGTTTATCTGCCGATATACTTGCAAAATATTCTGGGATATCGCCCCACAGTGGCCGGATTGGCGATGCTGCCGATGTCGCTTTCCTGGCTTATTGTTTCGTTTATCCTGGGAAAATTCTTAATCAAGTACGGGGGAAAGGCGGTAACGCTGGTATCAAATACCGTTTTACTCATCAGTACATTATTACTGTCCACGTTGGGGATAGATTCTCCCATATTATTGGTGTTGATATATGGTTTCATTATCGGTATAGCATTCGGCGGAGTTGCTACCGCTTTAACCATTATTATCCAGGATTCTGTGGAATATAATAACAGAGGGGCCGCAGTTGCGGCCAATACATTGCTCAGGACGCTGGGGCAGACCATCGGCATCAGTGTATTCGGAAATATCTTCAACCTGCATATAACGAAATACTTTATTCAGCAAGGGATTGAAGGCATAAATCCGAGTAATCTGTACCAGTCCGCCGCCGCTCATGCTGCTCTTACTACGGAGCAAATAAGGCTTTCCTTGAATAGTTCTATGCATGTTCTGTTTGTTGTTTTTATCATAATATCCTGTCTGTCTTTAGTTTTATCAATGACAATGCCTAAAATAAAAGGAAAGGAGGCAGATGAGCAAAGCAGTTTAGGAAAATCGGAACAGCACGGTCATTTGGAAAAAAGGCTTTAATCATGTAGAGTTTCCGTTGTTTTTTACTACACCGACGAGTCGGTTCAACCGGCTGCAATTAAAGAGATGGTTAAATAATACAGAGAGGTGAATTTTATGATTATTGAAGCTGTCACATTTACTGTACCCATTGAGAACAAAGAAGAATTTCAAAAGAAAATTGAAAAGGACGCGGCAACTGAGCTAGCGCCAGGTTGCATTGATCAAGAAATTTGGGTAAATGAAACAAAAGAAGAAATCGAATATGTCATCGTCAGCAAATGGAACGATAAAAAGGATTTTCGGAATTGGATGAGCGCAAATAAAGAGCATGCTGAAGAGCATCGGAAAATGATTCAATATTATAAAGACCACCCTGAAATCCAACGCCCCAAAATAGAGAAAAAGGTAAAAAGCTACGAATTATATCAATCATAGGGTTGGTCCTCAAAGCAGTTCCCTTCTGTACAAATGCTAGTCAAAGTGAAGGAGGAGTTTATGATGGATATGCATATAAAAGAGGAATTTATCCGCCTCTGGAGCAAATATTTTAATGATGCAGAGCTTCCGCTGGCTTTTTACTACACCAACGAGCCGGCTCAACCGGATACAGCAGCCAAGTGTATCATAGCCACGCTTGCCAAAACGCGAAAAGGCAGCACTGTAGTGTTCAGTGCTGAGTCGGTTCGTTGTTTCGGCGGAACATCATACCTTGGCTTTTCTGAAATTATATCAGAAGCTTTTTCAGACGAATATAAGCACTCCTACAGAGAATATTTTCTGTCACATGGGGTACCCGGCCAAATAGAGGGGGAGCGTTTTAAAAAGACTCCGGCAATATGCCAAGAAATGTATCTGCGTATGCCGGCATTCAAAGCGCCCGCTCGCTACTGCGTATTCAAACGCTGGGATATGTTGGATGAAAAAGATATCCCGGAGGTAGTCATCTTTTTCGCTAAACCGGATGTTCTCTCGGGTTTATATAATCTTGCCAATTATGATACGGTTGATGCCAATGAAGTAATTATCCCTTGGGGTTCAGGATGTTCTTCCATTGTAAAAGATCCTTATTTTGAAAAAGATACTCTAAACCCCAGAGCTGTAATCGGGATGTTGGATGTTTCCGCACGTCCGTTTGTATCTCGGGATGAGCTTACCTTCTCAGTGCCAATGAAAAAGTTTATTAGAATGGTTGAGTCTATGGAGGAAAGCTTTCTCAGCACTAAAGCATGGGGGCTTGTTCAAAATAGGATATAATCAGGGAAAGGCGCTTCCGGTTTTTCACTGGAGTATCCGACTGGTGCCAAAAAAGGAAGTTGCATAGTCACTGGCGGCACTGGGCCAACATGAAATCCCGCCGCAATAACACCCGTTTCGTCCCCCAGGTGTCCCAAACCCGTGATCAGGGCCATAAAATACCGGTCGTAATTGCCTATCATTAATTTATAGCGGAGGTTTTGTTGCGTTGAGTAGTTTATTAATTGCGGTTATTCTGGGTATTGTTGAAGGAATTACCGAGTTTTTGCCAATATCATCGACCGGGCATCTTATCCTGGTCAACCAACTGGTTGAGTTTCATGGCAATTTCGCTCACATCTTTGATGTGGTTATTCAAATGGGGGCTATTTTATCCGTAGTCGTGTATTTCTGGAGAAAGCTTAACCCTTTCAGCGGTTATAAAAACATAAGCGAAAGGGAAGAAACCTGGGATTTATGGAGGAAGACCCTTGTAGCGCTTGTTCCCGCTTTGCTGATTGGGGCAACTCTGGGAAAGTATGTGCAAAAGGTTCTCTTTAATCCTCTTATTGTAGCCATGGCCTTGATCATTGGCGGTATTATACTGGTTATTATTGAAAGGCGTCAGCAGGTAGGCATAATTAACTCGATCAATGAACTGAGCTACAAAAACTCATTATTGATCGGACTAATTCAGTGCTTGGCCATGATCCCAGGAACTTCACGCTCCGCAGCCACTATAATAGGGGCTATACTCCTGGGAGCTTCTAGAAGCACGGCAGCTGAATTCTCCTTTTTC
Organism: Syntrophomonas sp.; assembly: GCA_035561215.1. GTDB lineage: Bacteria > Bacillota > Syntrophomonadia > Syntrophomonadales > Syntrophomonadaceae > Syntrophomonas_B. Next base: position 3,504 of record DATMYB010000371.1, read on the forward strand.
CTAGCTATACCTACCATGGCCGCTGCTTCCGCATATTCTTTGCTTACGGTCGAGGCCAGTTTGACCTGTACCCAATGGCAAATTATCTTCACAGGATTTGTCGTAGCGTTTCTGGTTGCCTGGGCTGTGATTGCGGTTTTTATGAAATATATCCAGAATCACGATTTTAAGCCCTTTGGGTATTATAGGATAATACTTGGTATTGTTGTTTTAGGGATTAGCATTTTTACTAAATAAGATACTGTATGCTTTCATATCTCTCGGAATCGCCTGATCCAGCATTTAAGAATACTTTGATCATTTCGGCGTCATGGTATCCCTTCCCATACATTCGCTGTAAAGCTTCCTTGTTTTTCACCATCGTATCGACGCCCGCAATATCGTCCGGTGCAACAATAATCGCTTTTCCCTGTTTTACATAGTTTTGGGCCAATATTACACTTTCATTGTACCTTTCCGCTCTTAACCGCAGGCTTTCCGCTGCTTTGGGATATTTCATCCACAGTATTCTGGCAGACCTTTCGTCTTGTTCGGAAGAAAGAGACGTATGTTCCGGTCGGGTCAGGATTACTACGACTCTGTCGCAGCCCTCTTCAAACGCCTTCCTGACGGGGACGGCATCGCCAAGAGCTCCGTCAAAATATAAAACTCCGCCGACAGCATACGGCCTGCAGGCCACCGGTATCGCGGAAGACGCTTTCAGGATGCCGTAATCATTCTGGTTCATATCGCTCTTATTAAAATATTTGACGTTTCCCGTCTCGGCTTCAGTAGCGACTACCTGCAATTCCGCCGGGTTATTGCACAGCGCCTGAAAGTCAAGCGGATCTTCGCCACCCGTATTACTCAGTGTTCCGTATATGTACTCCAGATCAATATACGATCCTTTTGAAATTAAATTTCTGAACCCCATATACGCCCCGCGGAAAGAATACTCATAATAAAACCTGTAATTCCGTCCTTTTTGGCCGGCCAGGTAGGACGAAACATTGGCGCTGCCGGCGGATACACCGATACAGTAGTCAAATTGAATGCCTGTATCCAGGCAATAATCAAAGACACCGGCTGCATAAATTCCCCGAAGTCCTCCGCCGACGTCCACTACTCCTGTCTTCATCTCGCTTTGTCCCCTTTCATATAATTCGTTTCAGGGACGCCGCCTGAGGATAATGCGTCATTGAAAGACGGGCGTCCGTTGGTATCAAAGGCGCTATATATGGTCCCGATTTTATGCGTAGCGCTTGTTTCCAAGATAAAATATCGTAAAGAGTCCTGGTCCGCAGTGCGCGCCAATAACGGCGCCAAGGCTTGTAATCGTTATTTTCGATACCGTGGGAAAAGCCTCAAGCACTTTCTTTCGCATAAATTCCGCGTCATCCAGGCAATCCGCATGGTTTATGAATACCTCTTTGCCGTCCGGCTCGGTGAAATCCTTCTTCATCCTGTCAAGTATATTGAGCAAGGACGCCTTCCTGCCCCGAACCTTGGCGGCGACAACGAGTTTTCCGTCATCCGACACATAGAGGACAGGCTTGATGGAAAGGAGCGAGCCTACCATGGCGGCGGAGTTTGAAACGCGTCCGCCCCGTTTGAGGTAATTGAGGTCGTCCACCGTAAACCAGTGCATAATGTTAAGTTTGTTAGCTTCCGCCCATTCTATCGTCTCGTCAAAACTTTTGCCCTCATCTCTCAGATTGACCATGTAATGCAATAACATCCCGAGACCGCCTGATATGCAAAGGGTATCCATGAGGAAAAAACGCTGATTTGGGTATTCCATTTGTATCTGTTCCGCCGCCTTCTCCGCATTGGCAAATGAATTGGATATCTGGCGCGACATATCGAGAAAGACGACGTCCTTTCCGGTATCCATCAGACCTTTGAAAAAGTCGTAATAAATATACGTATTGATCATGGAAGTGGTCATAACCGCTCCGTTCCTCATGCGCTTATATATGCCTTCTCTTGTTTCTTCTCTGCAATCATCGTCGAACAGCGCATTATCCAGCGTGTAAGTGTAACGGATAACCGGCACATCATGCTCCGTAAAATATTCCGCCGGAAGGTCTGCTGTCGAAGCTGCGGCGATTATAAAGTCTCCCATCTTATTTCCTCCCAATTTAATTTTATATTGCGCCACCATGCTAGTGCTCTGTTAAGCCTAAAACTTCAATTCCCGTCGGCTAAATTTTCGCAGAGCTGCGTTGTCGTCAATCGCAATACGTCCAGTATTGCTCAATCCTCCGCCTTGCCCTGTGAAAATTTTTCTCGACGGATAAAATAAACTTTTAGACTTAACAGAGCACTAGTCCCTGAGTGAGATCCCCACAACCGGTATCCGGACTCGTTAGTTTTACCTACTCTTGGTCAAATAGGGCGAGAACAGCGGAGTTGTGCTCCTTAGGTCATTGAAGCCGTCCGTTCCGCCCCTTCCGCTGCGTGCTCCGCGCATGCGGAACAGCCATGTTTTTCGCACCAAATGCGGTCCGCGGTTACCGCCCATTTCTCCGCTGTGTCTACACACTTATCGCTCAAGCGGTGAATATCCTCCGGCTGGATAAAGTCCGTCGAAACCGCACCGGAGTTTTCCACCATCGCCGTCAGCCTGCCCGGATTGTCTAGAAGAGGACAGGGCCGCAAATGGTTGTCATTAAAGGGCTGGTTTTTGTGATACTCTATGAACAGCGGGGACTGCAGCGCCTCAAGCAGTGTCATTTCATAAATATTAGAATTCGCATAGTGAATAAACGCGCATGGTTCGATATCCCCATTGGCGTTGATATGCAGATATCTGCGTCCGCCAGCGATGCAGCCGCCTGCATATTCGCCGTCGTTCCAGAAATCCATGGTGAAGAGCGGCTTGGTTTGGCGGAAGTGACGAATTTGGTGGTACATAAATTCACGCTGTTCGGCAGTTACCATCAAGTCGGGTACCGCATCCGCCCCCACCGGCATATAGGTGAAAAACCACGCAAATTTCACCCCTTTGTCGATCAGGAAATCGAAAAATTCTTCGCTGCCAATCACTTCGGTGTTATAGCGTGTATAGCAGAGAGAAGCGCCGAAGACGAGTTTTTTCCGTTTGAGGACCTCCATAGCGCGGATAACCGCATGATAAGTACCCCGGCCGCGGCGGAAATCTGTCGCGTCTTCAAAACCCTCAATGCTAATGGCCGGTATGAAATTTCTGACGCGCAGCATTTCGTCGGCGAACGTCTCATCAATCAGCGTGCCGTTCGTGAACGCAAGAAACTGGCAATCACTGTGCTTTTCACAAAGACGAATAATATCCGTTTTGCGGACAAGCGGCTCCCCGCCGGAATAGATGAAGAAATATACCCCCAGTTCCTTACCTTGCTGAATAATGCTATCCAGTGTTTCATAACTCATGGACATCTTGTTTCCGTATTCAGCCGCCCAGCAGCCTGTGCATCTGAGGTTGCAGGCCGAAGTGGGGTCCATCAGGATGGCCCATGGTATGTTACAGCCGTACTTCTCCCGGTTCTTCTCCTGTATGGGCCATCCGATGAAGTTCTCATTCAATATAAAGTTATTGAAAACCGCCTTCCGCACCCGGGGATCAATATCTGTCCACATACTGAAAATCAGCTTATACCAGTTGTTGTCCTTATCTTCGATGACCTTACGGACCGCCTTACGCTGACCTTCCATGATATTGTTTATAGCAAGGCGATCTACCCACCCCATGAGTTTTGGAATATTCTTTTCAGGATTTGAATTTAAGTACGTATATGCCAGCTTCATCCCTGTGGAACCGATAATTTTGTTCATGATATAGTCCCCCAATCGAATTGATCTGTGATGAAGTGTAGCATAGAGCATATTTCGAGTAATTAGACAAAAAAAACATGTGTAAAGAATTTTTACACATGCAGATATCTGTCAATCGAGCACATTCCCGCTTTGGGGTATATTAAATAATGTACTTGATTATGGAAGGGAGTTGTCGGTGTTGGATTTACAGCATAGGCTGATAAGGCGGACAATCAATATAGCGGTCAGCAAAGCTATGGAAGATATGAAAAGCAACACAAATCGCAACATAAGAAACCTGATTGATTTGGGCCTGTTTTTTTCGACCAGTGAAAACCAGAAAGAATTTTTTAGCACCGCCCAAAAGGTCATTACCAATCCAAAGAATCCTTACAATCCGCTGGTTAAAAGGATAATTTCCGATGTTGATAACGATACGATAAAAAAAGTTGGTCTGAATCTAGGGTACAGCAGCCTGATATATGGGGCTAATAAGCTGAAAAAAAAGCAGGATTATTTGGGGGTTTCTATTCCCTGGCTTCTGATTTTTGATATTTACGAATCCAATGCAGATTTTTTTAATCAAATGGAGCATTTCATAAGGGAAGGCCGAGAACTGGGAATTTACAGCTATATCGCTTGCCCGCACAAAAAGGATGACATACTAACCATATGTGAAATTGCTAAACATTTTGATGAATGTCTGTTCATATTGAAAGTATCTTCCAGCCTGATTTCGATGCAAACTGCCGAGTCCCTTGGCAAAATCCATAACACGATGATTTCCGTACAGATAATGGGTACGGATTTTAATTGTGAAAGTGATAAAAACGCATTTCAGTTATTAAAACAGAATCGCTGCCTATATGGGTTCCATGTAAGCTACAACGAGGATACTATGAAGCAATTGGCCACTCCGGAATATATCCGCTCTGCGATCGGCCTCGGCAATCTGTTCGGCGTATATATTGCTGAAAACGGTGTTTCCGATACATGCAGGGACGCCGTATATACCTTTGCCTATAATGTAAGAGGAGAAAACGGCCAGCCTTTGATTACAATGGAATGGTTCCGGGATATGCGGTTTATTAGTGAAAAAATCCTCTCTGGCGACGGTTACATGGCGATTCGCCTGGTGGAAAGGGTTTATGGTGAATATATCAAAGCAAAAGATGAGCTTACAAAATCGCTTCTTGAAATACTTCAGAGCACGCAGCGCTGTATAAGTTTCTGAGCATTAAGATGTTTCTAGTACTATCACTGTGCGAAAGAAACAGTATATACGATGAATATTGGAGCCCGCAATTAATGAAGCTAACATGACAGCTTTTGTTGCCAGCATCAGTTTCAGGTTTATTAACTATTCTCCGAGCCTATTTCCCGTATATTTTTAACAGCCAAAGCAAACAGCTCCTTTATGGTTTGAAAAACAAACCTCCTTGTCTCATCGTCAATGCCTCTGATTGCGCCAAGCACGGCAGCAGCCTTTTGGGGCCAATCGCCGGTCAGATCATGAAATGTTGTGGCATTGGTTGCTTGGATAATATGAAAAAGAGTATTGACAAACAACTCCCGCTTTTGATCGTCAAAGGAGTTAACCCATTGGTTTAACGTCCCGTTCATATAAAGCGCGCTTTTCTTAACCGATTGAACATATTGAAAATCACTGCCGGCAATTAGCCACGAAAAAGAATCATGCTGCATAAACCAGATACGATTGCTTTTAATCACAGAATATTGTTCCTGATGCTGCAATAGCATTCCGATTATGGATGACTGAGGCAAGGTTTTATTGATCCGGTCTTTTATAAATAAATACTCGTGACATTGAAAAACTTCATCCCTGAATCCGGGTCCATCATGGCTAAAAACATGTGTGATCCTCTTTTGAACGGACTGACGGCATTTCATTGAAGAATAGACAGCTATATTGCCCCCCTTTGAGTGTCCGCCAATTCTTAATTGGCATGAAATCCTGTCAGCAACGGCATTCAGGTAGGCGACGCCTTCTTCCTGTGAGGGAACAGGGCTGATGAATGCCATGTTAAAATCCTCTTTCCAGCCAATAAAGGTTGAATCGGTTCCGCGATAAGCGATATAAGCTGAACCATCGTCCAGTAAAAACGTAATAGCGGAAAACTGCTTCTCCGTCTTGTTATCTATTTTATTGACATAAAAAACTACTTTCATGTCACGAAACCTTGGGCTGTTCGCCAGCGCAAAGAATAAACGCCGGTTGTTTTTGCTGTTCCATATATCGCCAAACAGTATATCTAAATTTTCCCTGCTTGCTATTTCTTTTATGCTCACCGGTATAGCGGTATCAGATAAACCTGTCT
>DATMYB010000372.1:0-8356 GCA_035561215.1 Syntrophomonas sp.
TAGTTATTTTTACCCTACCAGATTTACCATGTCGAAGATCGGCAGCAAGGTGGCGATAACCACCCCGCCTACCAGCACGGCTACTACCACGACCAGCAGCGGTTCGATCATGGAGGTTAGGGCGTCGATACTGTACATTACTTCCCGGTCATAATAGTCGGACATCCTGGTCAGCATTTCGTCCAGGGAACCGGTTTCCTCGCCTACCGCTATCATCTGGGTAACCATAGGCTCGAAAACGCCGGCAGCTGCCAACGGACCGGTGATAGTATCCCCCTCCCGGATGCTAGCGCGGGCTTTTTGAATAGCCCGGGATATGACCGCATTGCCCACTACCTCTTCCACCGCTTCCAAGGCCTGCAGCACGGGAATGCCGGATCTGACCAGGGTACCCATGGTACGGGCAAACCTTGACACCACAATGCGGGAGACGGTCTTGCCCAACACCGGAATCCGCAGATACAGATTGTCGAAAAAATATCTGCCCGCAGCGGTAGTTCCCCATTTTTTAAGGGCAAACACCAGCCCTACTGACAGCAATATGACCAACCAGTAATATTTTTTCAAAAACAGTCCCATCGCCAGTAAAATACGGGTGGGAGCCGGCAGTTCCACGCCGGCCGCAGTGAACATGACGGTAAAAGTCGGCATGACCAAGGTAATGATGCCGAATACCATTACTACCGTAAATATGGCGATGATAGCCGGATATATGGAAGCTGATTTGACTTTGGCAGTGATTTCCGCATCCCTTTCCAAATGGCCCCCTAACCGCTCCAGTACGACGTCCAGCACCCCGCCTAACTCCCCGGCTCGGATCATGCTGATGTAAACACCGGAAAAAATTTGGGGATGCTTGTCCATGGCTTCCCACAGCGTTGCTCCTGCCTCAATATCGTCATTGATCTGTGAAATCGCTGTTTGCAAAGTTTTGTTTTGGGTTTGCGCTCCCAGGATACTAAAGGAGCGAAGGATAGAAAGACCGGCTGCCAGCATGGTGGCCAGTTGACGGGTAAAAACCACCAAGTCTTCGGTTTTTACTCGGGGGGATAGGAAGGATAGTTCTATCGATTTGGATTCCTTTTTCTCTTCCAACGACAGGATATAAAGACCTTGGGAGAGCAGCTTCTGCACTATCAGATCACGGTTTTCCGCTTCCAGTTCCCCGTTTCTCAGTGCACCTTGTTGGTCACGCACCTTATATATGTACTTCAGCGGCTCTCCCTCCTCTGCTATTGCGGATCAATCGCCGGTTATGCCTTCCAGGCTGTGGGCCCGTTTCTGGATTTCCTCCAGACTGATACGGCGCTGTTGAAAAAGCCGCCGCAGTGATTTATCCATGGTGACCATACCGGCTGCGCTGCCGGTTTGTATGGCGGAATAAAGGAGATGCACTTTGTTCTCCCGGATCAGGTTGCGTACTGCCGGCGTAGCGATCATTACTTCCGCGGCCACCACCCGGCTGCTGCCGTCGGTGCAGGGGATGAGCTGCTGGCTTATAACGCCTTGCAAGGTATTGGCCAGTTGGATGCAAATCTGATTAACTTGATGGGCGGGAAATACATCCACGATCCTCTCCACCGTTTGGGGGGCGCTGGCAGAGTGCAGCGAGGCCAATACCAGATGACCGGTCTCAGCTGCGGTCAGAGCGGTGGAGATGGTTTCCAGATCCCGCATCTCGCCGATCATTATAACGTCGGGATCTTGTCTCAGCGCCGCCCGCAGCCCCTGGGTAAATGAAGCCGCATCGCTGCCGATCTGCCGCTGATTCACGATACAGGTGCCGTGGCGGTGAAGGTATTCGATGGGATCTTCCAGGGTAATGATATTCAGGTTTTTATGCTGATTCATATAATCGATCATGGCGGCCAGCGTGGTGGATTTACCGCTGCCGGTGGCCCCGGTTACCAGTATCAGGCCTTTTTCCTTGTCCGCCAGTTCCTGCACCACCGGCGGCAGTCCCAGGGCATCTAATTTAGGCGCATTGAAGGGGATCAGGCGAATAGCGCATGCCCAGGAACCTTGCTGTATAAAGGTATTGACCCTGAACCTGCCTACGCCGGGCATGGAATTGGAAAAATCCACCTGCCCGGTTTCTTCCAGCAGATGCTGGGTGCTTTCATGGGGAAACATAGCCTTAGCTATGGAAACAATCTGCTCGTTTTCTAAAACACTGTCTTCCGGCAGGGATAACAATCTTCCGTTGACCCTGTAGACGGGGGGCTTGTGTACGGTCAGATGAATGTCGGAAGCGCCCACCTCGATTCCCCGCTGAATAAGCATATGTATATCAATATTCATTCATTATTTCCTTTCATTTCCCTTCTAACAGTACGACTTTGAAAACTTCTTCCAATGAGGTTTGGCCTTGCCGGGCTTTTTGCAGACCGTCCTCGCAGAGCGTGATCATGCCTTCTTGACGGGCAATTGCTTCGATCTCGTCTTCGGAATTTTCACCGTGATTGATCAGCTCTCTGATTTTATATCCTGCCGCCAATATCTCGTGCAACGCCAACCTGCTCTGATAGCCCAGTTGCCGGCAAATATTGCATCCGGAGGGACGATAAAAATCATGGCCGCTTTCCTCGGGTATGCCTAATTTGACCGCGGTTTCTTCCGCCAAAGTATATTTTTGTTTACAGTTGGGACAAAGCTGCCGTACCAGTCGCTGGGATACGACTCCGCTCAGAGAACCGGCTAGCAAGAAATCCTCCACCCCCATATCCTTTATGCGGGCGATAGTACCGGCAGCGCTGTTGGTGTGCAGGGTGGACAAAACCAGATGTCCGGTAAGGGCCGCCCGGATCGCCAGTTGGGCGGTTTCCTTGTCTCTGATCTCGCCCACCATGATTACATCCGGGTCCTGGCGCAAAATGAAACGCAGTCCGCTGGCAAAGGTCAGACCTGCGCGCTGATTGGTCTGCACCTGGTTGATGCCGGGCAAGGTATACTCGATGGGATCTTCCAGCGTTACGATATTCTTGTCCACCGAGTTTATTTCTCCCAGCACCGAATAAAGGGTAGTGGTTTTACCGGAGCCGGTAGGGCCTGTTACCAGCAGCAAACCGTGGGGCCGCTTAGACAAGGCGATGAGATATTCTCTGTTTTGCGGGCTGAGTCCCAGTTGTTCGATTCTGGTCAGAGCGTTGTTCCGGTCCAGTATTCGCAGCACGGCTTTTTCTCCCCAGGCGGTAGGCAGCGTGGAAACGCGAAAATCGACTTCCCGGCCATCCACCTCCATACGGAAACGTCCGTCCTGGGGCACTCTTTTTTCGGCAATGTCCATATTGGCGCTGATTTTTATGCGGGAAATAACCGCCGCCTGGGAAAACTGCGGCAGTGAAAGCACTTCATAGAGTTCCCCGTCCACCCGGAAGCGGACTCGCAAGTCGTTGGCCTGAGGTTCAATATGCACGTCGCTGCAGCGGCCTTGCACCGCCTGCGCCAAAATCGAGTTGACCATACGGATGACGGGAGCATCCTCATCAATTTTGATGTTCTGCAGTTCCTTAAGCCGCCTGGCGTTGGCTTTTACATTCAGCCTCAGTTCATTAACGATATTTTGCATGTCTGGATCCATCCGAAAAGCCAGATATTGTCTGATGGCGGTATCCATATCTCTTGGGCTGGCTACAACGGGAGCCACATCCAGATTGGTTACCATACGCACGTCGTCAATGGCCTGCTGATTGAAAGGATCGGCCATGGCCAGGGTAAGTATATTTTTGCGTCGGGAAAGGGGGAGCACCTGATATTTGCGGATAATCTGCGGCGGCAGCAGCTTGATCACTTCGGGGTCGATATCTATGTTGCCGAGCTGTACCCGAGGTATGCCCAAGGTGAATTCCTGTGCTTCCAGCAGTTGCTGCTCAGTCAAAATTCCTCTTTTTAACAGGATGCTGCCGTATTTTTCACCGGATTGGGCCTGTTCTTCCAGGGCGCCGGCATGCTGTTCCGCGGTAATCAAACCCATTGTCAAAAGAATGTCACCGATAAATTTGTATTTTGACATATGTATTACCGCCTTTTGGATAATAACAGCATGGGGTGCGCTACCGGATATCGTTTTATTATGATTCGATTTTCATCGTCAATTTTCCTTTTTTACGCAGGTTATACCGCTTTACTGAACCGATGACTGGTCACCGCGGCCTGGGTTTTCAAATTGATGGATCTTCGACGTTATTTCATTAATGATGGACTCCAGTTCACGGTCGCTGGTGTCGATCCGGATATCTGCACAGTCGTAGTATTCCGCCCTTTCCGCCAACAGGTTTTCAATGTCCCCCGCACTGGTCGCCCCTTTCAGCAAAGGCCGGGTACCCTTTTTACGGTTGACTCTGGCCCAGATGTCGTCAGGTTTGGCCTCCAGCAAAACGATTAAGCTGTGGGGGCGAAATATTTCTATATTTTCAGGCTCCAATACTACCCCGCCGCCGGTAGCGACGACCAGACGCTCACGCGCCGCCAGTTTTTTGGCCAGCAGGGCTTCCTCCGAGCGGAATCTGCGTTCTCCATAACGCCGAAAAATATCGCTCACCGACATGCCGTTGATGGTCTCGATCTCCCGGTCCATGTCTACGAACTCCCAATTCAGTTTGGCTGCCAGTCTGGAACCTACTGAACTCTTACCGGTTCCCATAAAACCAATGAAAATAATTTTATTATACATATGCACACCTTTTCCCGCGTTTTATCCGCCCATCGTATCATTCACTTACCAACGCTATTACGGACCGTCACTTCTTTTTTAAGATAGACCCGCCTTGAAAGTATTTGGGTTCCATATAGACGACAAAGGCATCTGGGTCTTTAGCGCAGATCTTTTCGGTAATGGCCTCCGCCGAATTGCGCTTGACGATCATGTTCAATACCGTTTTAGGCCCAAGTTTTCCATGGGCTTCCCAGCACGTTACCGGATAGCCCTCCTCCCGCAATTCGTCAATAATATATGCGTTTTGCTGGTCAATCGTAACCTGCAGTCCGCGAAACCCCATCGCCAGTTTCTCCTCTATAAAGCTGCCGACCAGCACCCCCATGGCAAACCCGGTGCAAAACACCAGCAGTTTGACGGGATTGTCCAGAGAATCTACCACCATTCCCAAGGCTACCGTATACACCATGATTTCAAAGAAGCCGATCCCGGCGGCCGGCCATTTGTCTCCGCGTATGATCAAAATCGTGCGGATGGTACCCATGGAAACGTCAATAATTCTGGCAAAGAAAATAAACAGCAGTTGCAATATCATCTGATCCTGTCTCCTATCGTCATTTTTCCCAGCTTTCCGGAGGCGTATCGGAAACTCTTATTCTTCCGGTGGTATTCAGCACAATCACATACTTTATCTTGTTGGCCGCTTTCAAGGAAACTGTTCCGCCCCACACCGCACTGCCGCTGGGTTTAAAGATGCAGGCCGGCTGGTTGTTATACTCTGATTGAAAAGGGTGGGAGCTGACAAATCTAACCCCGGTACTGAGTGGATAAACCGATTTGCCAAAATACTTATAACGCGGATTTTGGCTATCGTTCACATAGAATATCACCTGTTGGGATTCCCCGCTGGCGATGGCTTCCGCACGGGCCGTGCGCAAAACTCCCGCCATCTTGCGGGCGTCGGAATTCAGCTTGACCTCCGCCATTATGGAACTGAAATGAGGTAAGGCCAAGGCTGCCATGATGACCAACAAAGCCAGGGCAAAAATCAGTTCAGCCAGGGTAAAGCCTTCGTCACTGCGTGAAATAATCCGCTACCACTTCTTTCATGTAGCTCACCGGAGCCGCGCAGCCGGTCAGTATTTCCAGCGACAGCGCCCCCTGATGCACCAGCATGGACAAGCCGCCGATGGTTTTCAGCCCCCGAGCCGACGCCATTTTCATCAAGCGTGTCTGCAGCGGATTATACACCAGATCATACACGACGACGCTGTCCTTCACCTGATCGAGTGAATCCACCGGACACCCTTCGGTATGGGGATACATTCCCACCGCGCTGCAATTGATGATGAAATCCGCCGACACGCTCACCGCTTTAAAATTCTCAGGATTCATCACCGCTCCCTGGCTGGAGCAGCCGGACACTGCGTGAATCCAGTCAGCCATATGGCGCGCTCGTTCCAGGTCGATATCCAAAAAATCAAAGTGTTCCGCCGGAAACCCGGTCAGTGACCAGGCCAACGCACGGGCGGCGCCCCCGGCGCCGATAAAGACGAATCTGCCCCCGGTCGCCACGCCTTCTTCTTCCAAACTGCGAATAAATCCTTTTCCATCGGTATTCATCCCCGTCAGGGTTCCTCCCTGATTACGGATCAGATTGACCGCCCCGCAGGCTCGCGCATCCGCAGACAGCTCATCCAGAAAAGGGATGACCGCCTCTTTAAACGGAATAGTTACGTTCACGCCTCCCATGGACAAGGCGCGGACAGCGGCCACCGCCTCCTGCAGTGATGCGGGCGCAATTTCAAAGGGCAGATATGTATACGGCAAGTCCAGCAACTGAATAGCGCTGTTTTGCATCAGCGGCGATAAGCTATGTCCTATCGGGTTGCCGAACAAGCCCAATAAAGTAACCGTTTTCTTTTCCAAACCAGGTTCCGCCTTCCGTTCCTATAGATATAATGGTATCTTGCCCAAAATTATTCCACTTTTAGATCACCATTTCAAGTTTCTTACATACCTAGTAGTCTGTTAGACCTAAAACTTTCATTCCCGCCGGCTAAATTTCCGCAGGGCTGTGTTGTCGTCAATCGCAATTCGTCCACTATTTAATTTCTCCGGCGCCGGTAGCGGCGCAAAACAAAATACTCCATGGTTCTTGAAATCTTGGTACCGTAAAACTCCCTCCGCGCCAGCGGTTTCACCAAAATGGTAAAAAGTCCAGCGCGGTTGCCGCCCAGCACGTCGGTAAAGATTTGATCGCCGATAACCGCGGTTTCGCTTGGTTCAACTTCCATAAGGGCTAAGGCTTGCAAAAACGATCTGCGCAGCGGCTTGCGGGCCCGATGGATGAAAGGTATGTCCAAGCGCTGGGCCACCTGCAGGATCCTCTTGGCATCGTTGTTGGACAATATGCAGGCTTTGAAACCACGCTCCTTGATCAGCGCAAACCATGCCACGACTTCATCCCGCAATTTTTGACTGTTCCACTCCGTGATGGTATTGTCAAGGTCCAGTATAAACGCGCGCAGACCGGCGGCTGCCAAATCATCCAAGGGGATATCCAGAAGGGTATCGACGTACATCCGGGGATATAATTTATTGGCCATTTATTTACCTCAAACGTATATTTATCGTGCGGCCGACATCTTTTCCCGCAGCATGGCGGCAGCTAATTCCGGCGCTACCGGATTGATATAAACCCCGCTGGCAATTTCCACGGCCGCGTTGACCAATAAGCGGGGGGTTAGCTCGATATACCAATGGTAGCCGGGCTGATATTCCACATTTACCGGCGCCGTGTTAATTACTAGATTATATGATGGATCTCCCAAGCATTCAATCACTATATTGGTGAAACGCTGGAGAACGGCAGCCAGATCATGAATTTGCCTATCGGTTATGGCACCGAAATGTTCGCTGTGATCTCGGGGTACGATCCAGGTCTCATAGGGAAAACGCGGCGCATAAGGACAAAGCAGAATAAAATCTTTACTCTCCGCTACCAGTCGCTCATCGTGAAGCTCCTGGGCCGCTATGTCGCACAGCAGACAGCGTTGGTTTTCCTTGAAATAATCGACGACTCCTTGATTCTCCGCCGGCACGAAAGGCAGCGCCACGATCTGACTGTGACTGTGCTCCAGGGAAGCTCCCGCAAAGATTCCCCGGTTTTTGTATATCTGAATATATTTGATGCGTAGATCTCGGGCCAAATCATTATAACGGTCGCGCATTATTCTCAATATGATCTCCATGCGTTCCTCCGTCAATTGGTGAAAATCAACACCATGCTCGGGGGTCTCAATGATAACTTCATGTTTGCCCAAACCGTTGTAGTGGCTGAAAATACCGTGTCGGAACTCCTGCAGCTCGCCTTCCAATTCAAAGGCGGAAAATTTATTGGGAATCGCTCTTACCGACCAGCCCTGGGTATTGGGTTCCGAATCGATGCGATAAGCGGTTATTTCCGGCGGGGTAAACTGCTCATTGCCCTCGCAAAAAGGACAAAAAGCACCGGTTACAGATGATTCCAGCGCCTTTTTGGCAATCGGAAAGTCGTTGGGTTTGAGAGCGCGGTGTTCAGCTACCGAGACCCAATTGTTTTTGACCATATCTTTTCTGAGTTCGGACATTTCCTTTCCTCCTTAGCATGTAGTTAAATAATATGTCAAACGTACTTGCGATTATGACCGTTTACCATTC
>DATMYB010000373.1:0-4484 GCA_035561215.1 Syntrophomonas sp.
CTTCCGCCACTATAAGCTGCAAAGCGCATACACCTCGTCTATTATTATAATTTCTAAGCCAGTCGGCCAATTCCTGCTTACTTTATCCTAAAAGAACATTCAACTGGTCGCTTATTTCCTGACTTAGTTTTTCCATTGTGACTGAATTGATTTTCTGTCCCTGATATGCCGTCAGGGAAATCGGCTGGCCGATTCTTACCACCAACGGCTTCAGCCATCCGCAAGGGAAAGTTCTGTCAGTGCCGATGCATGCCACCGGCAATATCACCGTGCCGGATCGCAGCGCGATCATCGCCGCCCCTGCCTGGGCGTGCACCACCTGCCCCGGCTTGCGGCGGGTGCCTTCCGGAAAGATTCCCAGCACCTTGCCTTCTTCCATCAATTGCAAAGCGTGCCTGATCGCATGACGGTCGGCATTACCCCTTTTGACCGGAAACGCATACACAAGCTTCAACAAGGTTCCTAAAATTTTATTACTAAATAATTCCGCTTTGGCCATAAAATGCACCGGGCGTTTAACCGCCACGGCCACCAAAAGCGGATCCGCATAACTCAAATGATTGGCTGCCAGAATTACAGCTCCGCTGGAGGGAAGATTTTTTGCGCCTTCAACTTTCAATCCCAGCACGAAGAAGATAAATTTCAGCAACGCCCGCGCAATTTTATAGACCATCTACCTCTCCCCGATAATTCCCAGGATTTTATGAATGACCTCATCAATCGTCATAAAGTCGGTATTGATCACCACCGCGTCATCTAAGATTTTCAACGCTCCTACCGACCTTTCCCTATCCATCCGGTCGCGTTCCTCCATCTGCCGGCGAACGCTGGCTGCATCGCTGTCAAAGCCCTGGCTTTTCATCTCCAGGATGCGACGGCGGAGCCTTTCTTCGATGGAAGCGGTAATATAGAATTTAAAATCAGCTCCCGGCAAGACTTGCTCCCCGATATCCCTGCCATCCATGACAACATTGTGCATCCGGGCCATATCCTGCTGTTTCTTTACCATGATCATTCTCACCCGGGGCTGGGCAGCGACCAGAGAAACATTGGCATTAATCAGCGGGCTGCGGATGGCTTCACTGACGTCATCGTTATCGCAGAAGACTCTTTGCTGGTCTCCGCTTTGGTCAAAAAATAAATTGGTATTGCAGGCCAATTTATAAAGCGCTGCTTCATCGGTCAAGTCAATTTCGCTTTTTACCGCCTTCCAGGTCAACGCCCGGTACATGGCGCCGGTATCAATATATATATAGTCCAGCTTTTCAGCCAGCTTGCGCGCCACCGTACTTTTGCCGGCGCCGGCCGGGCCGTCAATCGCTATCTGCATTTTTTTACCTGCCTAGCCCATATTCTCATTTATTTTAGCATAATGACCCTGGATATAAAAGCAAAGCGCGAAAAAATACAAACCGGTGCGACGCAACGGTCATCCGGACGAAAAATAAGACACCGGCAAAGGTTTTGGCGTTTTACTTCCTCATTTAACGGTTGTATTAAGAAAATTTTTTCGCTAATCTATAAAGTAGGACTCTGTATAAAGGAGATGTTTACAATGCCAATGCCGATAAATTTCCAACTGAATTTTATTACTCAGGAGCGTCATTTAATGCTGCCTCGTACCAGTTCCATCATTTTAACCCAGAATCTTTACGACATCCTGTTTCAATACGTCATAACTCCCGAAAAAGAAAGCAAACTGGATAACTTTATCAAGCTTTTGGAAAACCATATTAAAAGCAAAGCCGAAGCTCCCTTTTCATTGCCGGTGACAGAACTGGAGTTTTTGGAAGACGGACTGGAAGAATTAAAATTCCTTAACTGGACGGAAATACCGGTGGCAGTTTTTCAAATTAACCTGGATGCTTGTCTCAATAAAGAAAGCCGCGAGGATGAGATAGAAAAAATCGTGAATATGCTGGGAGATCTGATGATCGTCAGACGTTATCTGGGGTCGGAAATGATTTATATTTATCCGTCCAATCTGGTGCGTTACTAATCCAACGAAGGGACGTTCTTTTTGTTTGGTTTTTACCGGAAAATCATAGTTGGTTAGTTGAATGTACAAACATTCCGTCGCCAGACTCAGCGTCAAGTGCTCCTCCATGTTTATACATTCAACACGATAATCCAACAGAGGGACGTTCTTTTTGTTTGATTTTGCCGGGGAAGCATTTTGCCCAAAAATAAAATCCCGCCGCCGCTTACCGGTTGCGGGATTTTCCATTAACTTCTTTAGTAAGCCAGCAATACTTCGCGCAGTATCTTGGCTCCGAGAATGGAGGTATTGTCGGCTATATCAAAGGGAGGAGATATCTCTACCATATCAAAGCCCACCACGTTCAGTTCGGCCAGATCCCGTAAAGCGCTGAACAATTCCCGGGTTGTCACCCCTCCGGCCTCAGGCGTGCCGGTTCCGGGGGCAAAGGCCGGATCAAGCACGTCTATATCCAGCGTCACATAAACCGGCCGGGAACTGATTTTCTGTTTGACTTCGGGCAGGGCGGTCAGGAACTGGTCCAAATAAAGATTACTGCGCTGTCGGGCCAATTGCATTTCCTCCCTGGTGCCCGAGCGGATTCCCAGTTGAAAGATATTTTTGTCTCCCACCACTCCCAGCGTATGATTCATGACGCTGGCATGAGACAAGGGTTCGCCTAGATAATGATCGCGCAGATCGGCATGGGCATCCATTTGAATCACCGTCAGATCAGGATAGACCTCCTTATAAGCCTTGATTATCGGCAAACTGACCAAATGCTCGCCGCCCAGGGCAAAGATTTTTTTGCCCATGGCCAGCAATTGCCGGGCGGTATCCTCCATGCGTTCCAAACTGAGCTGCACATTGCCGAAAGGAATTTGCACGTCGCCGGCATCATAGAAAGATATTTCCTCCAGGGAGCGATCCTGATAAACACTGTACTCTTCGACTTCCTCGGAGACCTCCCGAATACGGTAAGGCGCCAGTCGAGTCCCCGGACGGAAGCTGGTAGTAGAATCCATCGGCAGGCCGATGATCACCCGATCCGATTCCTCCAGGCTGTCGGTGCTGCCCAGAAAAACCGCTTTGCGTTCCAGCCATTCCAATGCTGCCATTAGCGCTGGTCCCGTCCGATGATATTCCCCACAAACACCGGCAGATCAAAGGCGCCTTTATGGACGTCCCGATTATAATACTTCAATCCGGCGGGGACATCGTTCATGATCTGACGAGGATCATGCTTTTTCGAACCGACGGTGAAACTATATAATCCACTGGGATAAGTGGGTATGTTGGCCAGGTAAAGGTCAACGATGGGGAAAGATTGTCCGATTCCATCCCACACCATGCGGACCACCTCCCGGTTGAAGAAGGGAGACTCGCTTTGAGCCACCATCATGCCGTCTTCTTTCAGCGCCGCGTAGCAACTGGCGTAGAATTCCGGCGAAAACAACTGGATCGCCGGGCCCACTGGTTCGGTAGAATCAATGAGAATCACGTCGAATTCGTTTTTATGCTCCTTGACATACTTAATGCCGTCGTCAACGACCACCTGAGCCTTGGGGCCGTCAAAGGCACAGGACAGCGTCGGGAAAAAATCCCGGGACGCCTGGATGACCCGGTCGTCTATTTCCACCAGGACCCCCTGCTCTACCTGGGGATGACGCGTAACTTCCCGCAGCGTGCCTCCGTCTCCGCCGCCGATGATCAAAACCTTGCGGGGAGAAGGATGGGCGTTCAAAGCCACCATAGTGATCATTTCGTGATAAACAAATTCGTCGATTTCCGTGGTCATAACCATGTCGTCCAGCATCAGCATGCGGCCGAACTGCTCGGTGGTCACCACCAGCAAATCTTGAAAAGAGGTTCTCTCAACCCGCAACGTTTCACTGGCTTTGCAGCTGAACCTCAGGTTGGGGGTCTGATTTTCTGTAATCCAAAGTTCCAATTTGACCTTTCCTCCTCAATTACCTGCTTCTAATACCATAGGGGAACCGCAGCGAAAGCGCAGCCGATACTGACTACCGTATGCTCCACCGCCGCCACTTTGACCTCGTCCAGTTCCAGGCCGCGCATGTCAAAAGCTTCTTCCACCATTCTGGTTACCTGTTCTTCCGCTTCCCTTTTGCTGCATTTGCCGGAAAACTCCATGATGACGCCGAAGCTGTCCTTTTTAATACCTACCGCGACCGCCGCGGAGATAATATCCCCCGGTTCGGAACTGGTGATGGACCCGTAGGCGATGGGCAGCAACGATCCCGGCGGGATGACCAGACCGGGTTCAAATTCGCAGCCCGGCGGCAGAATACTACTGACTTTCAATAAATTAGTATTGCCCACGCGGGCATTTAATAACGCTCCGTCAAAGGCAGTCAAAGCGGTACTGCCTTCTGATGAACCGGCGGTAACAAAAAACTTCTTTGGTAACGGCAACACGATATAACGCACCTCCAGATTAGTATCGTTGCTTGTACAACAGACTAATTATATACAATGGTCTGTC
>DATMYB010000374.1:0-10919 GCA_035561215.1 Syntrophomonas sp.
ATATAAAACTGATCGCCGAGGAAAAACTGGACATAATCGACCGGGATTTTGCCTGCAGAAAAACTAACGACGGAAAATGGATCCTGGTACGTTATATCGGCGGAGAAACGCAGGTCACTTTGCCGGAAGAAATTACCGCTATCGAAGCCTGGGCTTTTGCCGGATGTGCCTTTTTGGAAAAAATCGTTTTCCCTCCCGGTCTGACATCCATTGGCAAGAGCGCGTTTCAGGGTTGTATCTCCCTGCGCTGCTTTCGGATTCCCGGTAGTGTCAGGGAAATTTGCCAAAATGCCTTTAGCCGCTGTACCGGTCTGCAAGAAATTGAATTTAACGAAGGGCTGCAGATTATCGACAGTTTTGCTTTTGAATATTGCCGTTCTCTGGCCCAGGTGGCCTTGCCGGCAAGTGTTATGAAAATCGATGCGGGCGCGTTTTTTGAATGCAGTTCACTGCTGCAAATCGATTATAACAATCCTTCCGCCCAAATCAGCCGGTCCGCCTTCGGCAATACCCCATTTATGAAAACGCAAGACCTGATTTATATTGGCCCAACCTTTTACGCCTGTCAGAATGAATTACGCCGGGAAGCGGAAATTGCTTCAGGAACGGTTTCAATCGCAGATCATGCCTTTGACCATGCTGGAAATCTGAACACTTTGATTATTCCCTCAACCGTTTATGAAATCGGCGCCCAGGCTTTCAGCGACTGCCACAACCTGGAAACTCTCGATATTCGTTCGGATCAGCTTCGCCTTGCACCGGACGCATTCCTGCCAGCATTGACGGAAGACGAAGTTTTGGCTTCCTATAAAATCATGCCGAATTTGCGGGCAGCGTATATTCCCGGAATGCAGCTCCACGACGGCCGTTTCTCGCGGCTAATGCGAATTTTTCTGACTTTCTGTTATTTAACTACGGCAGACCGCCACCCTACGGCGGAAGCCCGAATGTATGTCAAATATATCGGCAATCACAGAGACGATATTATGGATGAAATAATCGCGCGCGGGAGCCTTGCCGCCTTGATCAGCGCGTTCCAACAAGGGCTTTTCAATATTCGTAATATCGACAAAGCCCTTGAAAAAGCAAATTCAAGCGGGAATTCCGAGTTCGTCGCCGCACTGCTGAATTTCAAAAATGAAAGTTTTACCGACCAGCAGATGGATCGGGAGGCCGATCGCCAGCTTGAAGCGGAGCTTCAGTGGGATCCCTGTCCCATCGATCGCAACCGGCGGCGCTGGTCGGTCCGCAGTCTTCCGGACGGCAGCGTAGAAATCACCGCCTATAAAGGCAATTACTTTGATTTGCTTATTCCGTCGGCGATTCACACCCGGCAGGTTGACAGCATTGGGGAAGTCTTTTTTGCGGACCGGCCCCGGCGCCGGGAAGATCAGCGCATCGTCTGCAAGGCGTTACGAACCGTGGCGATCGAAGCAGGGATTCGCGTGATTGGCAATCATGCCTTTGACGGATGTTCATCCCTGGAGAAAATTCAAATACCCGACAGCGTAACCGAGATCGGTGATTACGCGTTCCGCAATTGCGTTGCCCTACAAGCCATCATTTTGCCATCCGGCCTGCGAAAAATCGGCAGGCAAGCCTTTTCCGGGTGTGCTGCACTGCGTGAAATTACGCTGCCGGACAGGGTCGAGTGGATAGGCCCCCGTGTTTTTGAGGATTGCCCCGCACTGGCGGATATTACTTTGCCCCAGACGGCCATATGGGAATCCGGCGACGGTGTATTCAGAAATTGCGCTGCGCTGAAAAATCTGGAATTTCCGGACAACTTTCCGCAGATCGGCGCCGGCATCTTCGAGAACTGTTATTCGCTGGAAGCCATCCGCATCCCGAAGGCAGTTGAGGAAATCGGCCCCCGCAGCTTTGCCGGATGCCATTCACTGCATGAGGTAATCCTGCCTCCCGGGTTAAAAAAAATCGGAACGGAAGCGTTTCAAAACTGTGTCGCGCTGGAAAGCCTGGAACTGCCGCTTTTCCTGACAGAACTCGGCGCTGGCGCTTTCAGTCACTCCGGATTAAAACAAATGATTCTTCCTTCGGATATCATATCGCTGCCGGCGAAATGCTTTGAGGGCTGCGCCAGGCTACAGAGGGCTGAATTGCCCGCCCGGCTGGAGAACATCGGCGCAACAGCTTTTTGTAACTGTTTTGCCCTGGAAAACGTTGCGCTTCCGCCAATACTAAAAACCATCGGAGCCCAAGCCTTTTCCGGATGCGCTACATTTACCGACGTGATCGCCCCTGCGGGCATTGTCGATATCGGCCAAGGGGCATGGGCGGACTGCGCTGCCCTGCAAACATTTATATTACCAGCTGAAAACATCCGCATCTTCCGTGATATCTTCGGCGGCGTCACCGCCCCGAAAAATGCTTATGTTCCCGGCGTTCAACTGCAATCCCATTATTTAACCGCAGAAAATAGAATTTTTTATGCCTGCGGCTTTCTAATTGCACCAGAAAAATATTCCGAAACCGAGCAGAAAATGTATCTCTCATTTATCCATCGGCGCAAGCCGGTAATACTTCAAAGGTTCCTGCAAACCCGTAGCCGGGATGATCTGCAAAAAGCGCTGGCGGCCGGGATCGTCGATATACATAATATCGATACGGCAGTCCGGCTGGCGGAAGCAAGACAAGATCCCGAAATCATATCATGGCTGCGAAATTACCGGGATACCCATTTTACGCAGGCAGCGCTGCAGCAGGAAGCCGACCGCAAACAAAGAAAAGCACTGGCGCTAAGGTCGTATCCCAACGGATGCGATAAGAAATCATGGCAGGTACGTAAACTCGACGACGGCAGTTTGACCTTGATCGCCTACAAAGGCCACGGAACGGAGGTAACGGTTCCCGAAAAAATCGGACGAACCAAGGTCAGCCGTATAGAACAGGTATTTTATAAATACCGAGACCGGATAACCCCTCCGCAGCAGGAAGTATACGCGCAACTGCGCACGGTTGCAATACAGGATGGCGTTCTGGAGATCGGCGCCTACGCTTTTGCGGGCTGCACTTTATTGGAGAGCGTTTCCGTGCCGCCCAGCGTTGGCCGTATCGGCCTACGGGCGTTTCGCGAGTGCCGTGCTTTGCGGGAGATCCTTATTCCCGCAGGCCTCACCAAGATCGAGGATGAATGCTTCTTTGACTGTTCTTCCTTGCGTTCCGTTATGCTCCCGGATTCCGTTACGCATATTGGCTTTGCCGCCTTCAAATGCTGCTCCCGGTTGGAAATGATCCGGATACCGGACAGCGTAACGCTCATTGAATCCGGCGCTTTTTACCTGTGCGAAGGTCTTACCCTGCGCTGCCGGCCCGGATCCTACGCGGAAGCTTACGCGAAAAAAAACGGTATCCGGACAGAATTAGAACAGGAAGAGGAATGCTCATGAGTATAGGCATGAATATGGGAGTGAAAATAGATCAGCCTGCAACCGCGGAAGATATTCAGCTTCGGCAGGAAACTGCCGCCAAGGCCGCCCTGCTGGCCGCAAAAGTTCTATTGCTATCCCGGAACACCTTGCTTTTTTCCATGCGTTTTCTGGACCGGGCGCTTTGCGCTTTCACTCCGATTTTAGATCCCGGATTGTCCACACTGGCAACGGACGGACAGTTTGTTTATTACAATCCCCTCTTTATCTTGAAAGCTTACCAAGCAAATCCCCGGCGGATCAACCGGCTGTATTTGCATCTGTGCATGCACTGCATATTCCAGCATCCCTTTATTGAAGACCCTCAACGCAAGGAATTATGGGATCTGGCCTGTGATATGGCGGTGGAAGGGGCGATACTGGAGCTGGCTCTGCCTTCCGTGGCCGGGTCGGAGGATGATATACAGCGCCAGGAAATGGAAGTTCTCCGGGAAGAGCTTCATTTTCTCACCGCAGAAAAGCTTTACCGGCATTTTCTCGACGGCAAGGTACCCGACTGGAAGCTGCACCAGTGGAACGCTCTTTTCCGCTGCGACGACCACCACTGCTGGTACGTCCCGCCGGAAATAGAAAAAGCCGCCCGCGGCCGCGAGAAGGGAGAAGGCCGGAGTGAGGAACCGGAAACGGCCAAAACCCGTGCGGAGTTAAAAGAAGAGTGGCGAGAAATTGCAGAGCGGGTGGAGGTGGATTTAAAGACTATTTCCAAGGACATAGGCGATGGAGCCGGTAATTTCATTCTTAATATCCGGGACATCACCAAAGAGAAATACGACTACACTGAATTTCTGCGAAAATTTGCAGTGCGCGGCGAGGAGATCCAAATCAACGACGATGAATTCGACTACGTATTTTACACCTACGGCTTGCGGCTTTACCAAAATATGCCGCTGGTCGAACCGCTGGAATACAAGGAAGTAGAAAAAATCCGGGAGTTCGTAATCGCGATCGACACTTCCGGTTCACTGAACCAGGACGCCGTGCAAAAGTTTATCCAAAAAACCTATAACATTCTCTCGCAAACCGAAAATTTTTTCCGGAGGATCAATATTCATATTATCCAATGCGACGCACAAATACAGGAAGAAGTCAAAATCACTTCTCCGCAGGAATTCGAAGAATATATCGCCCGACTGCAGCTTCGCGGTTTTGGCGGCACGGATTTCTGTCCGGTTTTCGAACGCGTCGATCAAATGATCGCCAGCGGAGAATTTCAAAACTTGAAAGGACTTATCTACTTCACCGACGGTTACGGCAACTTTCCGAAGAAAAAGCCGGGATACGACGCCGCTTTCATCCTGGCCCGCTACGGGCCGGAAGAATTGCCCCCGGTCCCGGTTTGGGCTATGCGCATCCCCCTCGATATTTATGAATTTTTAGGAGGTTCCCTGCAATGAATATCAAAGAAGCCAAAGAACAGATCAAAAATGCTATCTCCGCTTATTTTACCAAAGACGAATTCGGCGAGTACTTGATTTCCCCGGAAAAACAGCGGCCCGTTTTTCTGATTGGCGCACCGGGGATTGGCAAAACCGCCGTCATGGAGCAGATTTCCCAGGAACTCGGCATCGGCCTGGTCTCTTATTCCATGACCCATCACACCCGTCAAAGCGCCCTGGGCCTGCCCTATATTCAAAAAAAGCAATACGGCGGCAAAGAATACAGCGTCTCCGAATACACCATGAGCGAAATTATTGCGTCCGTTTACGACAAAATCCAGGAGAGCGGTCTGGAGGACGGCATCATCTTCCTTGATGAAATCAACTGCGTATCGGAAACACTGGCTCCTGCCATGCTTCAGTTTCTGCAATATAAAATATTCGGACGGCATCGGGTTCCGCCGGGATGGATCGTGGTCACAGCGGGCAATCCTCCGGAATACAACAAATCGGTACGAGAGTACGATATCGTCACCTGGGATCGTCTTAAAAGAATCGACGTCGAACCCGATTTTGACATCTGGAAAGAATACGCCTATAAAAAAGGCGTTCACGGAGCGATCATGACCTACCTGGAAATCAAAAAAACGGATTTTTACACCGTCGAGACCACCGTAGACGGTCCGAGTTTCGTAACCGCCCGGGGCTGGGACGATCTTTCCGAAATGATCGGGCTCTATGAAAAAAAGGAAATCCCGGTAAACGGCGCTCTTATTTCCCAGTATATCCAGAATACCAAAATCGCCAAGGACTTCTCCATCTATTACGATCTTTACAACAAATACAAATCTGATTATCAGGTGGATAAAATTCTGGCGGGAGACGTCGCGGAGAATATTGTAGAACGCGCTTCCGCCGCCAGATTCGATGAACGTCTGTCCCTGCTCGGTCTGCTGTTGGATGCGGTCAATACGGACATCCGCAGCGTTATCGCCCACGAAGATGTCACCGCCGAGCTGCTCATAATTATAAAAGGTATCCGGGACAGCCTGTCCGAGAACAGGCAGACTTGTTTATCCATCCTGGACGAAAAAATTGACCGGCTGGAAGGCGAATTCGAATATCAAAGCCGCGCCGGTATCCTGTCCAAAGAGGCCAAAACTGTCAAGCGTACCGTTATTAACATTTTGCGGGATATGCGGCGCAAGCTGGAGGAAGCCAATATTGCGGATAACGAGAAGGCATTCACGCAACTGAAAAAAGACTATAACCAAATCGTTGCCGCTTTGCGCCAGGAAGCCGCCGCCGCCGGCAAGAAGCTCTCCCATCTGTTCCATTTTGCCGAATCGGCTTTCCAGGCAGGACACGAGCTGCTCATTCTGGTTACGGAACTGACAGTTAACTACTACAGCGCAAAATTTATCGGCAAATATGGCTGCGAGGAATATTTCCGCTATAACAAGGAGCTGCTTTTCTACGAACGCCAGCAGGACATCATGATGGAACTGGAGTGCTTAAATCTGGAACTGGAGTGATTTATCGTGTACCCTTTGACCCATTTGTTCGTTTCCAAAACGGTTCTTGATAAAGAAAACGTATATACGATATTAGGGGCTGTTTTCCCCGATCTCTATGGTCTGTTCGGAGTGTCGCACAACGAAGGACATGCGTTGAGCCAAAAATTGTATGACTTTTGCGCAGCCGGAGATTACGGAGAATATGCGCTGGATTTTGCCCGCTCTGCGCTGATACATGAAAAGTTGGATGTTTGCGCCGACGAGTGCTACGACGGCCAAAAACCCGGTTACTGCTTTCAAGTCGGAGCGTGTATTGCGCCCAGATTGGCAGATCTCTGCGGGTTTCCCCTGCCCCAGGCACAATGGAAAGCCCATAACTTCATTGAAACCGGCTTTGATCTCGTTACCTTGGAAAGAAATCCGGACATGGGCAAAGCAATAACCGCTTTCCTGCCGCGCCTGGAAACGCATCTGGCGGTGGATTTTCTCGCGGACTATTTCCGGAAAGACGCGGCGCCAATACAAACTGCACTTGGCTCTGTCTTCCGGATGCTCTGCTTTGAAGAAATGGAAACTCGCGACATCATCGACAATTTCGTCACCCAACTGCAAAAGGATTGCAGCCGGAGCATTAATCCCGGCGCCGCAGCCGATTTGGTGCTGGAAGCGAAAGAACTGGCGTCAAGGGGCTACGATGCTTTTATGGAAAAAGTCATCCCCGAAATTGGCAAGGATATTCAGCAATTGCCCCAAACTACTGGAAGGAGTATTGATTATGCAGATCGTCAGAGAAGCGGAAAACGTAGTAATTAATGAAAATAAGCCTGTTTTGCTGGCTTTGGGGAACTTTGACGGCGTGCATCGCGGACATAAGCGATTGATCTCCGCCATGGTAAACCGAGCGCGTATGCAGCAAGGCACAGCGGCGGCCTTTATCTTTGCCCCCCATCCAGCCACGATTCTGACACCGGATAAAGCCCCCCGAATGCTTGTAACCCCGGAGCGAAAAGCGGAGTTGCTGCAGCAGTTGGGGTTGGATTTACTGGTTTATCATTCTTTTAACGAAGAGATCGCGCGTTGGAGCCCCGAGGAATTTGTCCAGAGATTGCTTGTCAATTGTTTTAAAGCTAGTGAGGTCTTTATCGGTTTTAACTATTCATTCGGTCATCGGGGTTTGGGAACACCGGAATTGTTAAAAACATTAGGTGAAAAATACGGATTTAAAACGCATATTCTGCCTCCGGTAGTGATGGCGGATGAAGTAGTATCCAGTAGCCTTGTTCGTGTTTGTCTTGAACAAGGAAATGTGGACAAAGCTTATCAAATGCTGGGATATTATCCCGATTGAGACAATAGCAAATCGTAAACGGAACGCCTCTCCATTTTATTCCCCGCCAACTGCCGTCCCCGGTATTCGATGGGGGCCGATTTTTTAAGGCAACCGCTTTTTTCTTTGCAATAAACAAAGCCCAGGTTTATGATTTTACATAAATCCTGGGCTCGTTTTAGTTATTGCGCACAGAACACTCTTGCTTCAGAAATTTCAGAAATGCTCAGCACCGTTTCCGATGCGATTTACATACGGCTGTTACCGCTACCTTCCTCCATGCATCAGGTGATAGTGCTGAGCCATTCTGGCAACGTTAATCCCTGAATCCACCGCTTGATTCGTACCAATCGTACGGCCTCCCGCATCAGTCCCCACATAAAACAATCCGCGAATGGGAGCCTTGGGCGAAGGCTTGGACTTTCCGCACTGCCCTACAATCTGAGCCAGTCCGATCAATTCCCCGCCTTGGCCGGGTATATCATAGTCCCGGGAAGTTTTTTGGACAGTCCGGGTGGTGAATATCTCTCTTTTTTCTAAATACTTGGGCAAATCAGGAAGGGCGTCAAAAAGCTTTTTCTCCTGGATGGCCACGTATTTTTCGATGTCGTCCGGCGTCATATCATTGGGATCCTTGGGGCAGGCATAGCCTGTCAAAATAAGCTGCTTCCCTTCCGGTGCGCAGGTGGGATCATAGTTTGAAGGTGACAGCGCATACATCGCTGATACATTAGGCGAACCGTCTTTTTTCCTGGCTGCAAACATATGATCAGGTCTCAGGGTGTCATCATCGGAAAAATACATCACGAAATTGGAATTCGTAACCTTTTGACTCAGATAGTAGCGCCCCCCCATCCAGGCCTGGGACATGACCAGATCTTTCACATAATTAACATAAGCTTTATCAAAATGTTCTTCACCTACGAGTTTTAAAACCGTCGGCTGAATACCGGCGTTGCTGATAACGATGGGCGCTTTGAAAAATCCCTTGTCCGTGGCTACTCCGACAATCTTACCGTCTTCCACCACGATCTTGTTCACCCGGGTATCCATCATTACCGTACCGCCGTTCTCCTCTATGGAATCGACCCATAATTGGGCCAGTTTGCCCATTCCGCCTTCAAATTCGATAGCATATCCGTACAGCAGACATTCTTTCAATACCATAACTGCCTCTGAGGCGCACATGGTTTCTGCCGTACACAATAACATGGGATCCACAAAACAGCTGGTCAGAAAAGCATAGGCTGCTTTCGGCAGATCGTAGCGATCGAGAAATTCCTTGAAGGTAACGTCATCAAGGGCATCAATATCTTGTTCACTCATGGTTACAATGTCATTGAACACCCGCTCGGTATTTTCCTGGCCCTTTCCTTCAATTCCAAGCCAGTTTAACACTACGCCCATATCGATCCCGTTGGCCATATCCAATACTACGGAAGCAGTTTCCCCATTGGGTTTTACATGTACCATGGTGGCTTCTTTGGCAGTGTAAAATCTTACGGCCTCCTTTTTACCAAGTTCTTCGAGTACAACGTCATATTTGTTGTTGATGGTAGGACATCCGCTGACCTGCCATTGACAGAAATTAAAGCCGTTCCTGGATATGGAAGCTGCCTTCCCTCCCGCGGTAGCCCCTTTTTCCAGCAGAAGAACCTTGAGTCCCCGTTTCGCCAAAAGAGCGGCGGATGAGCAGCCGCCAAGGCCGGCTCCCACTAAGATTACATCAAAATTAGCCATCTTTTCTACCTCCTCTTTAATGTAACTTTTTACTTTTTCAATCTTCCCACAACACTGATTCCGTCACATGAGCTATAAGTACCAGACGAATCCTGTTTTGGTACTAGTACCGGAAATAGATGGCAAAAAAATAGCCGGCTATAAGCCAGCCCAACGTGAAAGTTTGCCGTTCAAAAATAACTTTTATATCCTTTTCCGTATGCCACTAATCAAATTTTAACAATCCCAGCTCCTGGGCCCGTACAACAGCCTGAGCACGGTTATCGATATCCAATTTGCCATAAATGTTATAAATATGGTTCTTAACGGTAGGAAGGCTTATGTAAAGCCGTTCTGCAATTTCTTTATTGGCAGCGCCGTCACAAATCAGTTCAAGTATTTCCATTTCCCGTTTGGTGAGGCAATCCGGCGAATTATGATTCTTTTTTTCAGCAGACTGGCTAAATAGTGAAAGAATTTTGGTTACATATCCGACGCATATTCCTTTTCTTTTGGCCTGTTTGAGCAATTGCAGCATCGGTTGGCCTTCATCGGCAAAGAGGCGTAAATAGTTTTCATTTTCAGCCAGAACCAGCGCATCCTTTAAAGCTCCCAGGGCAGCCTCGGAATTCCCGCCCGCGTCAAAGACCAGCGCTTCCAGAATCATGGTTTCAATAGCAAGACTTTTCCATTGTTTGCTTTCCACATCCCGCCGTACGCCTGCCAGTAACTGATCCAGCCCCTCTACCTTGCCTTGGGCCAGTCTTACCCGAACATAAGTAAACCAGGGGATTTCCGTCCAGATATTTCTGATGTCGTTATCATAGATCCCCTTATATAACAGGGAAAAAATAAATTTTTCCCAGGTCTGACTGACATCCTGAGAAAACAGCGACCCGGCCCAGGATTGGGAACAATCCGCCGCCGCTGAATAATCTCCCCTCATGATCCATAACCTGGTCATAAATATGTCGGCCAGGACACTATCGGGGAATTCAGCTTCGTAAATGAGTTTGGCATGTTGCGCAATTTCGATGGCGGCATCCGCCTTGCCCCGGACAATATAAATTCTTGCCAAAGCCATTTGGCTGCTCAGGCACAGCACCGGTTCCTGTCCGTTTTCACTCTGACTGATGGCGCGAAGGACTTGTTTTTCCGCTTCATCCAAAGAGTTCCATTGGTAGTGTATCTGCGCTAATAATAAGCAAGCGTAGCAGCATGAAGAGATTTCTTTCCCTTCCAAAAGGCTGCCGCTCTGAATCTGGCGGCAAGTCTCGGCGGCACTGTTCAGGTGTCCTAACGCAAAACGAATATGAGCAATAGAGGATAAACTCAGCACCACCGCGTAGGTCCAGCCCACCACCTTGCTTAAATGAGCGGCTTCTTCACTGCAACGGTAAGCCGCCATCAGTTCCCCATTCTTCCATAGCGCAAATTCTTTCACACACAATAACCCGCACCGGCCTCTGGTTTCATTCTCAGGCATCGCCTCCAGACCGTCGTCCGCATGTTTGATTGCCTGGGGAACATCCCC
>DATMYB010000375.1:0-11360 GCA_035561215.1 Syntrophomonas sp.
TAGGTTATCCGCCGAGGAAAATTTTTGCAGGACAAGGCGGAGGATTGAGCAATACTGGACGTATTGCGATTGACGACAACGAAGTCCTACGAAAATTTGGCCGGCGGGAAGCAAAGTTTTAGGTGACACAGACTACTAGGGTCGCTCACCATAGCTACGGCAATGCTGAGTGACGACCCCTTGCAGACTGAAAATTCATCCTGCGTCATTTATCCAAAAGTGAATGGTACAGTACACTAGAGGGGAACGTCAATGATAACCTTGACAAGATAATTTTTACAGTGCTATACTCACTTAAATTAAATGTCTTTTAATTAAATATCGGAAACAGGTCATGGAAGTTGGGTGTGAATCCCACGCAAGGCCGTTGCTGTATTTCGCTGATGCTTGGGCGGATGCCACTGGAAGAAATTCTGGGAAGGCGCCGGAGTTTGCGTTCTTTAGCGGACGCGGGCGATAAGTCAGAATACTTGTCTGTTTCCTGCCGCGTTGATCACGCGGCGCATGCAGCCCTGCGGACCACCGGGGTCACAAATGCGAAGGAAAGCAGCATACCTGCCGCCATTGGGGGTATGTTATAGTTTTGCGTAACGAACGTCTGCGAGTTGATTGCAGACGTTTTTTTATGGCCTAGGCTGTGTTTTTGCTGATGAGGACAGAGTACGGAAAGTTTCTCATCGGCGCCGGCATAAAAGTAAAGATAAAAAGGAGGGTCATCATTAATGAAAAGACGGATGAAAAAAACTGCAACCCTGATCCTGGTCCTGTCGCTGGGGCTGGCAATGGTGGCGGGCTGCGGAACCAAGCCGGCAAGTCAGGAGGGGAAAAACGACGCCGACAAATCCCCCGGCAAGGTGATGCTGGCGGTCAGTTTTGGCACCAGTTACAATGACAATCGTGATTTATCCATCGGGGGCGTTGAAAAGGCGTTGCAAAAAGCTTACCCCGACTACGAGGTTCGGCGCGCATTTACCAGTCAGATCATTATTGATAAGCTGAAAGAGCGTGACGGTCTTAAAATCGACAATGTGACCGAAGCCATGGACCGTCTGGTAGCCGATGGCATAAAAGAGGTCGTTATACAGCCTACCCATGTCATGAGCGGCTTCGAATACGATGACGTCGTCGCCGAAGTTACGCCCTATAAGGACAAGTTCGATAGTTTTAAGGTGGGCAAGCCGTTGCTGACTACGGATGCCGACTACGACGAAGTCGTCTCTATTATAACAAAGGAAACAAAAACCTATGACGTCGATGGAACGGCCATTGTGTTTATGGGTCACGGCACCGAGCATGAGGCCAACGCCACCTACGCCAAGCTGCAACAGCGGATGACCGCAGCGGGACACAAAAACTACTTCATAGGCACGGTTGAGGCTACGCCTTCTTTGGAAGACATTTCGGCTCTGGTTAAGGCTTCCGGCGTCACCAAGGTGGTGCTGCTGCCGCTCATGATCGTTGCGGGCGATCACGCCAACAATGATATGGCAGGCGACGAAGCGGATTCATGGAAGAGTACTTTCGAAGCGCAAGGATATCAAGTTGAGTGCGTCTTAACGGGTCTGGGCCAGTACGACGGTATTCAGCAGATGTTCGTCAAGCATGTGGGCGAGACGATAGGTAAGTAAAACCAGGACAACGCAATCCGGTACCTCTCATAACGGGGATTCAGCCGGTGAGAATTACAGTTTTAGGTACCCATGCGATCCCATCCGTCCGCCTGTTGGTTGCAGCCGGACGGATGGGGTTGTGGTTATATGTGTTTGCCATGCAATCCCATAAAAGCCTTGATTTTAGGAGAATGATAAGATGAAAAAAGCAGTGATTTGGCTGTTGTCAGTCGTATTGGCCGGCATGATGTTTACCGGTTGCGGTGCTCAAACTCCGTCGGCTAATAAAGACGGGGAGCCCGCGCAAATTGTGGGTGAGAATGCGGGTGAGAAGCATGAATCCGCCGCAAACGAGAAACCGGCTTCCGGCGGGACTGAGCAGCCGCAGCCCATCTTTGGAAACCAGCTTAAGGATGGGACGTACAAAATCGAGGTTTCATCCAGTTCGTCCATGTTTCGGATCGTCGATGCCCAGTTGACCGTGGCCGGCGGAAAAATGACGGCTGTCCTGACCCTCAGCGGAAAAGGCTATGAAAAATTATACATGGGTACCGGCCAGGAGGCGTTGGCTGACACGGACGACAAGTGCATCTATTACGTGGAAAACGAAACCGGCAAGTATACTTATAAAATGCCGGTAACCGCCCTCGATCAGGACATAAACTGCGCCGCCTGGAGTATCCGCAAGCAAAAGTGGTACGACCGGGTTTTGGTATTTCAGTCGGGGATGATACCCGGGGACGCCATCACGGCGGACTAAAAAGATCAAAGACGGAGCTGACGGGGGATTGGCGCCGGTTCAGTGCGGCTGGGCCAGGTCGTACATTCTAGTGGGTGGAATTCCCATCGGGATAAAGATTAGCCATCAGTCCCGTAGCGAGTCTTTGGAGTGCTGCCGGTAACGGCAATATTTAAGCGTAAGACAGCAAGTCATCAGGCCGGAAGCGAAAGCTGAAGTGATTGAGCCCCGAAATCGCCAATAAAGTGGGATGGCAGATGTAATTGAACTATACAGAATGCAGAATCTATATGTGCGCTAAGGCAAGTACATATAGGCGCCCCGGGGTCGGAGAGCCGGGCATGATGAACAATACGAATGTACGGGAACCCAGGAGGCCCTCAATTGTCCTGTCATAAACAGGTACCCTACAACAAGCGAAAACCAAGCAAGGAATAGGAAAAGCGGTTGAGGGAGTCGGATGCTTGCGTAGTACCAATGAAACAGGGTAATTCCTGCGGAGGAAAGGCAAGCACACAGTAAGGATTGCTTAAGGGAAACAATTATCACACGCAGAGGTGAACAAGAATTGGAAACAAAACTTAAGCAAATAGCGGACAAAGCAAAAAGTAATCCCCAAGAACGGTTCACAAGCTTGATACATCTGATCAATGACGAAATGCTAATTACGAGCTTTTATGAACTAAAAGCTAAGAAAGCAGCAGGAGTTGATAGGGTAACTAAGGCAATGTATCAAGAACACTTGGAAGAAAACATCGCAGACCTGCTGAGACGAATGAAGGCAAATCAGTACAAACCACAACCAGTGAAGCGAGTCTATATACCTAAAACTGGAAATAAAAGCAAAAGGCCGTTGGGGATTCCCGCACTGGAAGATAAACTCGTACAAATAGCAATTAGCAAAATACTAAGCGCTATCTATGAGAAAGACTTTCTAGCGAACTCATATGGATTTAGACCTAATAGAGGTTGCCATGATGCCCTAAGAGCACTGCACGAGATACTTTCCAGAAAGAAAGCAAACTTCATTGTAGATGCAGATATTACAGCCTTCTTCGATAGAGTAGATCACAAATGGATGATGAGATGTTTAGAAGTAAGAATCAGGGACACAAAACTACTGAGGCTTATTGCCAGAATCCTGAAGGCAGGCATAATGGAAGATAACCAATATCATGCCAGTCCCGAAGGTACACCGCAAGGCGGAAACTTATCCCCCTTACTAGCGAATATATATCTGCACTATGCGCTGGACTTATGGTTTGAAAAGGTCGTCAAAAAGCACCTAAAAGGTGAATGCTACATGGTGAGATACGCCGATGATTTCGTGTGCGCCTTCCAGGATTGGAAGGAAGCCCATAAGGTTTACGCAGCACTAGAGAAGAGGTTATCAAAGTTTAGTCTAGAGATATCACAGGAAAAGAGCAAAATCTTGGAATTTGGGAAATATGCGGCAGAGAATCGGCAGAAAGTAGGAAAAGGCAAACCTGAAACATTTGACTTTCTTGGATTCACACATTATTGCAGCATAGATCACAATGGAAAATTTAGAGTAAAGCGGAAAACAAGTAGGAAGAAATTTAGAAACAGTCTTCAAAGAGTGAACGAATGGGCAAAGCGAAATCGCAATGTAAGGGCAGTAGCACTGCTAAAAAGCCTAAAAGCAAAACTAATAGGCTATTATCGGTATTATGGCATAACTGACAACATCCAGATGGTGCGAAAATTCTACCACAGGGTGAGGCAAATTATTCATTACTGGCTGAATAGACGCAGTCAACGCAAAAGTTATAATTGGGAAAACTTCGACATGCTTTGGGATAAGATGCGTATGCCTACCCCGAAAATATATATAAGTATCTTTTCGTAAAACTTACTGTGAGGAGCCGTGTGCGTAAATAGCGCAAGCACGGTTCTGTGAGGGGCAGGGGTGCGTAAGGCCCCTGTCTACTCGACCTGGTCGGCGCCATTTGCCGGCAGGGTATGCGTGAGGTATGATTATGAAAAGATGCTGCTTGTTTTTGCTGCTGTTTTTGTTGATAATGGTACTGCTGGTTCAGGCGGCGACACAGTCGATTGCGGACGGGCAGTACCGGATAGCAGTAACTTTGTCGGGCGGTACCGGCAGAGTTAAAGTGGAATCGCCGGCCAAGCTGACCGTTACAGACGGCGCAGCGACAGCTGTCGTCATATGGAGCAGCCCCAATTACGAGTATATGCTGGTAGACGGGAATTACTATTATCCCGTCCATACCGACCGCGGTTCTACCTTTGAGATTCCGGTTTGGCTGGATCAGGACATGGCGGTCAGTGCCCAGACCGTTGCCATGAGTGAGCCTCACGAAATCGACTATACGCTGCATTTCGATTCTGCGACGATAGAGCCTCTTCCCGGCAACGAACCTGCACCGACGACTCCTATGACTCCGCCGTCTGCGACGCCGACTGCGCCGACTCCCACGACCCCGGTGATGATGGCGGCTATAGCAGCGGCAGTTCTTATCGCTTTGACGGCCGCCGGTTTGCTTATGGCCGCTTGGAAACGAAGCACGAAGCAACATAAAGCCACAAAGGAAAAATAGGATTTGGGAACAAATAAGAAACGAGAATATGCGCTCCTGACCATCAGCGTAATGCTGATTATCTCGCTGCTGTCCGGATGTGCCGGCAGACCGCTGGACGCCAAGGAAAAGGGCCTGGGAAACGGCTGGCAGATCGAAAGCAGTATGGAGCTGAAATATGCCCAAAACTTCAGCGTAGATTATTACAACGGCGGCTATGCTCTGATAACGGTGTCCGACGGCAGCAGATATTTGACCGTTCCGCCGGGGCGGGAGGTTCCCGGGGGCATAGACGAGGATATTACAGTGCTGCGGCAGCCGGTAAAAAACATCTACCTGGTGGCCACCTCGGCCATGTGCCTGTTTGATGCGCTGAATTCCCTGGATCATATCCGGCTGTCCGGTACCAAAGCCGAAGACTGGTATATTGAAAACGCCAGGAGAGCCATGCAGGCCGGCAGCATCCTCTACGCGGGAAAATACAGAGCGCCGGACTTCGAACTTATTATGGCCAATGGATGCAGTTTGGCGATTGAGTCCACCATGATAAACCATACCCCGGAAGTCAAAGAAAAACTGGAGGAAGTCGGTATTCCGGTACTGACAGACCAGTCCAGCTACGAGCCCCACCCCCTGGGGCGTACCGAATGGATCAAGCTGTACGGAGCGCTCTTGGGCGAGGAAGCTGTTGCAGAACGACTTTTTGATGAGCAGGCAGCTTATATGAACGACGCTGCCAGCCAGGAGAATACCGGTAAAACGGTAGCGTTTTTCTATATCAGCTCTTCGGGCAGCGCTGTTGCCAGAAAATCAGGCGATTATGTGACAAAAATGATCGAACTGGCCGGAGGTAATTACATTTTTAAAAATCTGGGAGATCCCCAAAGCGCTACCAGCACGGTAACGCTGGAGATGGAAAAGTTTTATGCAACGGCCAGGGAAGCGGATTTTATCATATACAACAGCACCATCGACGGTGAGCTTTCTTCAATGGATGAATTCGTAAGCAAAAACACCCTGCTGAAAGATTTCAAAGCCGTGAAAAACGGCAACGTCTGGTGTACGAACAAGAATCTATTCCAGGAAACGACTCAGTTGGGGCTGGTCATTGCGGATATGCGGCGCATGCTTACGGAAAGCGACCAGGGGTTGAAGGAGCTGAATTTTATGTATCGGCTGCAATGACCGACAACGATGCGCGGCAGGAAGATGTGAACAGGAATGGGAAACGATAGGGCAAAAAGACATCTGCGCTATGGGATCACGATAACGATAATGGTCGTCCTCTTTATCGTGTTCGTTTTATTGAATATCAACCTGGGCAGCGTAACCGTACCGATCCATGACGTGGTCAGAATATTGTTCGACCATGGCGGCAGCGTAACGGATCACGATATCATCTGGAAAGTACGGCTGCCCCGAACGATAGCGGCTATTATACTCGGCGGCGCCCTGGCGCTGTCGGGATTTTTGTTGCAGACGTTTTTCAATAACCCCATCGCGGGACCTTATGTACTGGGAATCTCATCCGGCGCCAAGCTGATGGTGGCTATTGTCATGGTTTTGCTGCTGGGCAGATACCATACGGTAAGCTCCGCGACCTTGATCACCGCAGCTTTTGTGGGCGCCATGCTTACTATGATGTTCGTCCTGCTCATTGCGCGAACGGGGCAACGGGCATCAATACTTATTATCAGCGGTGTGATGATCGGCTACATATGCTCGGCCATTACCGATTTTATCATTACCTTTGCTGACGACGCCAGCATTGTAAATTTGCACAACTGGTCCCTGGGCAGCTTTTCGGGCACATCTTGGGAGGATGTACAAGTCATGACGATGGTGGTGCTGATCACCTCGACCCTCGTGTTTCTTATGTCAAAGCCCATCGGCGCTTATCAGCTCGGCGAAAGCTACGCCCAGAATATGGGGGTGAATATCAAGCTGTTCCGCATCATGCTGGTGTTGCTTTCCAGCTTGCTATGCGCCTGTGTGACCGCCTTTGCCGGGCCGATCTCCTTCGTGGGGGTAGCGGTGCCGCATATCGTAAAAGCGTTTTTACGAACCTCGAAACCGCTGATCGTTATTCCCGTGTGCTTTTTGGGAGGGGCCATTTTCTGTCTGGGATGTGATTTGATTGCGAGAACCGCCTTCGCGCCTACGGAACTGAACATAAGCGCCGTGACCGCAGTGTTCGGTGCGCCTGTCGTGATAGGCGTCATGTTGAGAAAGAGAGCGCAGATCTGAGCATGGATTACTTTTTCTATACCAAGCAGTTGACGGTAGGATATAACGGCAAGCCGCTGATAAAAGACATCGAAATACGGCTGAAGCGAGGGCAGATATTGACCCTTATCGGCCCTAACGGCTCCGGCAAATCAACGATTTTGAAAAGCATAACCAAGCATCTTAAAAGCATTTATGGCACCGTCTATATCGACTATCGCTCCATCGACGATATGAGCAACCGGGATATGTCCTACAAGGTAGCCGTCGTACTGACCGAAAGGCTCAAGACGGAGCTTATGACCTGTGAGGATGTCGTCGCCACGGGACGCTACCCTTATACGGGCATGCTGGGCATACTGGCGGATGAGGATAAGCGCCAGGTGCAAAACGCCATGGAGCTGGTCAACGCCTGGGAGCTTAGAGACCGGGATTTCACCGAGATCAGCGACGGACAGCGGCAGCGGATTTTGCTGGCGCGGGCGATTTGCCAACAGCCGCAGATCATCGTATTGGACGAGCCCACCTCCTTTTTGGACGTGCGTTATGAGCTGGAGCTGCTCGGTATTTTGCGAAATATGGCCGAGGAGAAGCAGATAACGGTCATCATGGCTCTTCACGAACTTGATATGGCCCAGAAAATATCGGATCTGGTCATGTGCGTCAAGGGAGAATATATCACCCATTATGGAACGCCGCGAGAGATATTTCAAAAAGAACTTATCAGTGAACTGTATGAATTATCGAAGGGGAGCTATAATCCCTTGTTTGGCAGCTTTGAAATGGAGCGGCCCGAGGGGGAGGCCAAGGTTTTTGTGATTGCGGGAGGGGGAACCGGCATTGCCGAATATCGGACTCTGCAAAAAAAGAGGATACCGTTTGTGACGGGTATCCTGCACGAGAACGACATTGACTGCCAGATCGCACGGGATTTGGCCAGCGAAGTATTTGCGGCCAAAAGCTTCGAGAGGATAGGGGAATATGTCTATAAGAGTGCGCTGCGGCGATTGCAATCCTGCGACACAGTTATCAACTGCTTGCCCGGTTACGGCGAAATGAATGAGAAAAATAAAGAACTGTATGAACAGGCTGTATCCGCAGGGCTGAGAATTGTGGAAAGCGCCGACGCGCTGTGACGAGCCGGGGTTTCGATGGCCATTTGCAGATAATCACCAGTAGTCTGTTAGAATCTAAAAGTGTTTCCACTGCCAAAAGCCTGCTTTAATCATGTGGAATGTTTATACATTCCACAAACGAATTATAAGTTGTGGAATCAAAAGTTAATTTTATCTGGCGGGAATTAAAGTTTTAGCTGTAACAGACTGCTAACCGCGTACAGGACGGAGGAATGGCAATGAAACGAGGAAAGTTGTATGGAGTAAGCGTGGGGCCGGGCGACCCGTCGCTGATGACACTCAAGGCGGTAGACTGCATCCGGCAATGCCAGGTGCTGGCAACGCCGCGCACTGCCGGCGAGAATACGCTGGCGCTGACGATTGCGGCGGAGGTTGTGGATATGTCGGGGAAGCAGATTGAATACATGGATCTGCCCATGACCCGTGACCCGGAGAAACTGGCCCAAAGCCACAGGTTGGCGACGGAACGCATCGCGGCGCATCTGGATGCGGGACGGGACGTGGCCGTGCTGAATCTCGGCGACGCATCGCTGTACAGTACTTACGCTTATCTCTGCCGTATACTCCTGGAACGGGGATACGACGCGGAAACCATCCCCGGCGTCACCAGCTTTTGCGCCTGCGCCGCCCTGCTTAACCGCAGCCTCACCGATATGAATATGCCGCTGCACATTCTTCCCGCCTCCGCGCCGGATCTGGCCTCCGCCCTTACGCTGCCAGGAGGCAAAGTGCTGATGAAATCCGGTCGCGCCCTGCCGGAGGTAAAACGTCTGCTGCGTGAGCAGGGCCTGGCGGAACGGGCGGTACTCGTAACCGACTGCGGTCTTCCCACCCAGCGCATTTTTACCGATATCGACGAGGCGACCGACGAGAGCTATTTTACAACCATCCTTATTGAGCCGTAACTGCTCGCGTGGGGCCTTTCCTTTCTGCTTCATCATCTATGCGGGGCCACTCCGGAATAAGGGTACTGGATTTTTCTGTTTTTGGCGGAGTGATGGAAGCAAGCAATCTAAATTACTCCCAGAAAATACTTAAACCCACCATTGCTGATGGGTTTAATTTTCTAATGGTCCGGATACTTTTAATTCGCAGCATTCGGGTTCCGGACCACAGAAATATCCATTTGTTCAGTATTTTATTCAGCAATCCAATCACAAACTGCATTTCGCAGCCATTCAGACCACAGGTCGATCCCTTCACCGGTTTTGGCGGAGACCTCAAAAATGACCATATCAGGATTAATATGAAGAGCTCTCTCTTTTACAGCCGTCATATCAAAGTTTGCAATCTTTAAGTAGTCTATTTTGTTAACCAGCAATACGTCACAGGTCGAAAACATTAACGGATATTTCAATGGCTTGTCATCGCCTTCAGGGACGCTTAAAATCATGACATTTTTGACCGCTCCCGTATCAAATTCGGCTGGACAGACCAGATTCCCAACGTTTTCGAGAATAATTATATCGAGTTCGGTTAAATTCATTTCTTTTAGTCCTTGTCTGGTCATCTCAGCATCTAAATGACACATGCCTCCGGTATGAAGTTGTATGGCCGGTATGCCGACAGCCGCAATCCTTTCAGCATCAACAGCAGAATCAATGTCTGCCTCCATTACTCCAACCTTGAAATCATGGCGAAGACTCTTGATGGTCTGTAGTATTAAACTTGTTTTCCCTGACCCTGGGGATGACATCACATTCAGCAAAAAGGTCCGCTGTTGTTTCAATTGCTCGCGTACCTTATTAGCCTGCTTGTCATTATTTGAGAAAACGCTCCTCTTGATTTCAATTACGCGGACTTCATCCATACTAGCTAGACCCCCGTTTCAGGTAATCTGCCTTTTATTTTTATCGGATTTCAATACTAGTTATCCGAAACTGATCGCCGGATATCAGTTCAATCTTCTCCGATCCGCACTCGCGGCAGGAATACAATAGATGGTTTATATCCATTGTGGTTTCTTTTCCGCAGGAACGGCACTTAATGGCTGCCGGCTTTGAATCAATAACCAGTTCGGCCGTTTCCGCGAGGGTATCTTGGGATACCATATCGAAAAACATTTGCGCCCATCTGGGAACAATATCCGACAACGCTCCAATTTCCAAGTTTATTTTACAAACTTTTTGGGCATGGGCTGTTTCAGCATGCTCGATAACGATATCCATAACCTGATTCATGATTGATAACTCGTGCATAATGCCGCTCCCTGCCTCCCATTTATCGTGCCCATAATGGATTCAAAAGGCATTGAATTTTCCCTCTTTTATCATGTCTTGCTATTGAGCAAGCAGGATATCCATATCTAAAGGCTCCCCCTTGCCCGGATCCAGTTGTAGAATCACACCGTCATTTTTGCATTGTGCTTCACATTTTCCGCAACCGACGCACCTAACGGTATCCACGACCGCTTTGCCTTCAACCAGCGCTAACGCGTCAAAGGGACATATTTCCACACAGGATCCGCAGCCGATACAGTTGTCAGTTGTGGTGCGTACATACCCGGATGCTGCAAATATGGGCGCATTAGCATACTTATACGCCGCCATCGAATTGCAGCAACAGCTGCAGCAATTGCAAATGGCATAGAATCGGTCCCCCATGGCATCTTTAAAGAATGCGGTATGGACATGGCCTCTTTCATGTTCCGCATCGATAATGGCTAAAGCTTCTTCGCGGGTGATTATTCGCGGATGGCTGTCCTGACCGTGATCCATAATAAAGCTGACAAACGGTTCGCCGACGATCATACAAACATCGCGCGGATAACAACCGTCTGCTTTCACTGACCGACAGGCGCAATCCACCACGCAGATATGATCAGGAGACTTCAAAATAAAATCTCTGGCGATCGGATAGGGTAATATGGATTCCGGTAGCTGGGGCCTGTCCACATCCACATCTAATGAAAGTATCTTTTTGGCGTCCTGTGGTCTCAGGATTTTCCCATGGTAGACACTGGTTTCTCGGCGGGTTAATTTCGGATTTACGTAGCGAATGTTCGCCTGCACGATATCGTCTACCACACGGTACCGTTCTCCTTCCGGGTATATCAATTTTTCCGGCATCGGTTTAAGTTTATTTATCC
>DATMYB010000376.1:0-2157 GCA_035561215.1 Syntrophomonas sp.
CCGAAACTTTTACCTTTAAATAGGGTTGTTTACATTTATTCCCATGTATATTACGATATAAGCAAGGTAGGGGATAAATATATTTAACCCTTCTAAAAAATTTCTCGTGGAGGCCTATGCCATGTCTTATTACATCATCGATGGAATGCCGGTGTTTCTAACCTGGTCTAAATACTACCAGCTCCGGGAAGAGATCATGCGTAGAAATAAGATAGGTGATGACTGCTTTTTCGGTATAAGAGGATGGGATTCCAATGAAGCCGAACTGCTCAGCAATACCATCAGTGAGGTTTTGCTGGAAAAGAGCCAAAAAGATATTAATACTTTCCGCCGGCAGTGGGCCAATTTTTCGATGGGCCAGGATGAAGCGGCCGATAACGCCTGGGAACTGCTTTTTGATTACTGTCACCTCACTAAAAATGCCGTATTAAATAATTTGAACGTCCCCGCCGAAGGCTATAGGGAATCCCCCCAGACCGCCTTCTTGGGCCGGGTTTTTGCCTTAAACCTGTGCGGTCCCGAAACATCGCTGTTTAAACGTTTGCGCGGAAAATCCCGACTGGTAGGCCGACTGGTCATCGATTCCGAACAGATAGAGAGCATTGATGGCAATCTTGAGAATTTTCTCCTGGTATACCGCGGCCTTCCGATTCGTTTTTCCTCCTGCATTGAAATCGCTTAAAGGCTGCATGCCAATCTGTTCCTCAATATTAAGCTTTTGTAATAAAAATATCCCCTATTTGAGCCAGGCTTCATAGTATAGCATAGAACTGTATAAAGGGGTAATTGCTATGAAGGTTAAAGCGAAGAAAAGGCCGTTGTCGGTTGAGCGCAAAAGCGAAGTGGTCCAGGACTTTGTCTCGGGTTCGATTTATCAGCCCTTTGATGATCAATTCCGTGAATACTACCGGGCGGTAGACTTCAATCCGCCTCCCAATGGCACATTAAGTATGACCGGATCTGATGAAAACCAGGCTGGAGCCTATATAACGGCCCGGGTGGTACTGGCCAACGGCCGGGAGGATGATTTTTCAGTAGAAGGCCGGCAGGGCAAGTCGAGAAGCTATGAACAGGGAATTGTGTCGGTTGAGTTTAAAGGCTACAGTACCGATCCCAGCTATGTAGGTTCCGGCTATTTCAGCCTGACCCTGTTCAGGCAGCAGAATTGATAATTAGTAAATTACCAACAATCAAATAATGCCCGCTCAGTATCTCGCCCACCCCAGTCAACTCCTTGGATTCACAAGCACGGACTAGTACAACATTTTAAGT
This sequence comes from Syntrophomonas sp., assembly GCA_035561215.1. GTDB lineage: Bacteria > Bacillota > Syntrophomonadia > Syntrophomonadales > Syntrophomonadaceae > Syntrophomonas_B. The sequence goes on from DATMYB010000376.1 coordinate 1,273, forward strand.
TCAATAATTTGCCCCCTATCAGCACATGCTAATGCTAAAGGGGGTGTTTATTTGTGCGTCTGAGCGATCCTAACAAACTGATTGGGAAAGTATTGGAATTAAAGAAAGGAAGCGAAATATGCGAAGTAATAGTAGATATCGGTGACTTCGCCGTGACTGCCACCATTACTCCCGGAGCCTTTGATGCTCTGGATTTGAAAAAGGGCGACCAGGTTTTTACCATGTTTAATTCCACTGATGTAACCTTGATCAAGGGGTAAGTTCCCGATTTTTGTATTTAATTAATACTTTCTAGGAAAATAGTTGCAAATTTTCTGATAGTCCTATATAATTGAGCTAGTCTGATAAACTGGGGTGTTTAATTATTATGAAGAAACAGTTTGCAATCTTTCTGGTACTCATTATCTGCGCGGCCATGGTCGGCAGTTCAACTTTAGTAATCGTTCTGAATATGCCAATTATTGCGCAGACCTCACAAAGGCTCCAAGCGGAAGCGGAACAGCCCGCCGAATCAAATCAAGCGACTGAAACAGAGATAGCATCCAATCAAACCAGTCAAACCAACCAGATTGTTGCGATGGAGCCTTTAAGCCAGAGTTCCGCTCCTCTATCAACCGAATTCACTCCTGCCGAAAAGGAGCAGATCGTAAAAATGCTGAATGATCTGGGTATGCAAGAACAGGATATTTCGACCGATACGATCAAGAGCTTTCAAAACCAGAACTCTCTCAGCCCTACCGGTAATATAGACACCCACACGTTAAATGAAATCATCCGTCAACTGGCCCTGGTTAAGGCCCAGGCAGCAGTGGGAACCTAAACCGGGGATCTTACCAGCCCTTCAGGTCATGCTGAGGGGCTATTTTGTTTTTTGAGGCTTACCCC
>DATMYB010000377.1:0-2901 GCA_035561215.1 Syntrophomonas sp.
TGCCCGTAGGAGCATTGGGATTGGGAAAAATAATTCCGCCCGCCGGCTGGAAATAATCCTCTGTTTTAATTCTAAAATTTTCATCTAACGGTATCCGGTTGACGGGTATACCGTAAAAATCCGCAAACACGGGATAAAAACTATAGCTTACGTCCGGAAACAACACCGGCAGTTCGTCATCAAAAAAAGCGTAAAACGCAAAAGAAAGTACTTCGTCGCTGCCATTGCCGCAGAAAATATGATCCTTGCCCAGATTTTCAACGGCTGCGATGGCTTCGCACAATTCCTCGGAATTCGGATCAGGATACAGCGACAAATTCGACGCTGACGCAGCTATTGCCAGGTTGATGCGAGGAGAAGGCGGGTATGGATTCTCATTCGTATTGAGTTTTATGTATTTTTTCTCCTTGGGCTGTTCTCCGGCGGTGTAAGGCGTCAATTGAGACGCGCGCTTCGATAAAAAGTCCATTTTTATCTGTTCCTTTCCAATGTCCCATTAAATGTCCAGACGTCGTTATAGTAACAAAAGCAAGCGGCTTGGGAAAGCGTAAAAATCCCGGTATAAAAAATAGCCGTTCTAAGAGCAACCGGCACTGATCCTCGTAAGCTGCCGTTCCCCTGTTTCATTCGCTGCTGTTTTATTGTTTTGGACTGCCCCATATAAAAAGTGCACCGCCAAACTTTAACGCTTAGGTTAAACATTTGGGATACACTTCAAAATACTCCAGATGGGAGCCCTTGTCAACACTCTGTCCCCCGGCATTCCTTTTTCTTCCGACCGTCAGAGGGCCGGCCCTTTTTCGCGATGAATGCTGCGGCAACCCCGCTCTCCGGTACGGCGGAAATTGCCCGTGCGCCGGTAAAGTCCGTCACCCTCCCTTACAGATCGGCGTCTATCTCGAAGAATACTTGCCCGTTCTGGATTTTGCTATGTACATTGTCGAACATATTCCTCAGCATCATCAGGGATATCTCCAGTACGCCGGCCGCTTCCGAATCTCCTTCCATGGTCAGGCCGGACAGCAGCGAGTGCGCGCAGTCCAAGCGCAGACGAATCTGCAGCTCATCATATATGATTTCTACATTAAGCTCGCTGTCCACGCCCAGCGTAAACAGCCCCTCGCAGATAGCGTCCACCCCGATCTGCAGTTTCTGGCATATGACTTTGGGCGTACTCCATTCCTGACAGGCGGCTTCTATCTGTCGGTTCAGTTCCGGTATAGCCTCTGCGGCCATGGACGTGGAAAAACGTATCGACTTTTTCCTGCCGATACGCATCAGCAACGTCATAAACAGCAGCACCAGGGTGCCCATAACCATGGGGGAAATGAATATCTTGGCTGTGGCCTCGGGCAAAAAGCTCCATAGGCTTGGAATCATGGTGCTGACGGCAAAGGTGATGCTGATGAAGATTACAAAAACACGCCGGTCATCCATTTCCACGGAAGACAAGGCGGCAAAACCGCCCGCCATGATATAAGCGATGCTAAATATCAGCACTGCGCCCAGAACCGGTTCGGGGATCAACATCAGCGCCCCTGTCATACGCGGAAAAAAGGCCAGGGCGATCAGCAGCCCGCCTGCGATATAGGCCACCCTGCGGCTGGTCACGCCGGTGGCGCCTGCCACCCCGATATTGGTGGTGGCCGTGGACTGGATTACGCCGCCCATCAATCCCGCCAGCAAAGATCCCAACCCGGAGGCGCGGATGCCGTTTTCGATGCTGCTCCAATTAGGCCGCTGGTAATTGGGCAGGCTGATTCTCTGGGTAGCGGAATAGTCGCCAATATTATCCACAATGGCAGCAACGGTGACGATCAAAAAAGGAATGACCACCCGCCAGTCAAAAGCAAAATGTAAGGTTTGGGGCAGCGGCAGCATGACAACAGACGTCTTAGCCAGTTCCGCAAAGCCGGCCACATTCAGTTGTCCCGTAGCCGCTGAGAGTATAAAGCCGGCAACAATGCCGACGAGTACTGCGTAAGGCTTGAGTCTGCGAAAAAAAATCGTGCAGGCCAGCATCATCAGCAGCGTGGCCAAAGCCACCAGCAGGTGCAGTGGGTCGTAAGCGCCGGATTTTTCATAGGCCGCCGTACCTAAAAAATATTTTAAACCGGTGGGAATGATGCTGACGCCTAAAATGAAAATCATGCAGCCGGTCACTTCCGGTGGGAACAGTTTCCTCATCCGGTATGTAAAAGAACCCAATACTCCTTTGAGCAGGCCGGAAATTGCAGTCATGCCGAATACCAGCGGCATTCCCCCCATTTGAGCTGCCATGGTGCAGGCGGAGAGAGCAGCTGAATCAGAAACGGATAAATCCATATATCCCGTACCCAAACGCTTGCCGGGAATGGTCTGAAGGATGCTGGTCACACCGATGGTAAACAACGAAATGGATAAAAACGTGCCTGCTTCCCTGACGGAAAGACCGGCCGCCCGGGCGATCGTAACCGGCAGGGCCAACCCCAGGGATAATACCAGCAACATGTGCTGGATAGAGGAAAAAATCAGCAGCACCGGCGGCGGCGTTTCTGCCGGGCCGTAGAATACGCCTTTTTTCGCGGTGGTTTCTTGCGCGCTCATGGTGGGAAAAACCTCACTTCCTTATGCAATTTATTCTCCATACACAACTATAAAGTAGGCCAAAAGACCTTTCATCCCTCCATCCATGCAAGTCTGGCTTTTTTTGCCAATTTCCTTGGGCTTATTTTACCACAATCCTCTTTTTACGTCCCACTGTTTTCTCAGGCCGTCTGTGCACTTTTCAGTCGTCAAGAAAGGCATTTCCAATCGTATTATTTGTCTATGATGCGTTTTTGGCTATGTTTCAAAACATCGAGAGAAAATTAGGGTTGTATATAGAATTTGAAACTATTTCCTACACACTGTATACAGAAG
>DATMYB010000378.1:0-4761 GCA_035561215.1 Syntrophomonas sp.
TTCGGCAAATGACTTGTCTGAATTTCCATCTGCTGTGTTGTCGTCGCTCACCATAGCTACGGCTATGCTTCGTGACGACCCCTTGCAGACTGAAAATTCATCCTGCGTCCTTTATCCAAAAGTGAATGGTACAGTACACTAGTTCAAACCTGCCGCAACCACCGCGGTTCCTGACCTGCTGCCAGACGTGCCGCCGTCAGCGCCGCCGCTCCCAAGGTGAGGAAAAATGCCCGATCCTCTTCGATCGTCCGCCCCATGGTGGTCATTCTCAGCCCGCAGGTTTGCATGGCCGTTACGCACCCGGAGGCTTCCTCCATACATATACGGTGCTTTTCCATCAGTCCGGCGCTGCGGAGCTGGTTCAAAACATAATCACTCTGAGGTTCTTTCAAAAATGGCAGCGGCACGATGACCGGCGCCTTGCAAATACGTTCCAATACCGTCAGACTGTGATGACTGATACCGCGGTGACGTTCCCGCTGATCGGCAAAACCGATACGCGGCACTGCCAGCGGCGCCCCGTGCAAACTATCCACTGCATTGAGAATATCCCCCTGCTCAACTCCGGTAAATCCCCATTTGGTTCCGGTACCGACAATCCCCGGTCCCATGCAGACAATAATTACTTCCGCCTGCAGCACGTGCCGGGCCGCCAATAGAGCCGAGTAAACATTGACCGCCTCCAGGTCGCCGCCGAAAGCATGACCGCAGGTAACCGTTCCCGCCAGCAACTCCTGCTTTTTCAGCCAGGGGACGTTTTGGCTGAAAGCCAAGGGCAGCGCCGCCCCGTCCGTCATGACATAGACGGTTCTGAGCCCGGCTTGCACCGCCAAGCTGACGCATAAGGGCGCCAGCATTGAATGCAAAGTGCCTACCAGCACCGGAATACCTTCCAAACTGTCGGCTGCCAGCATGGTCTCATGCCAGGGGCTGTCCTCTTCCTCCACCGCCAGAACCTTCATCTGCAGGGGAGTGTAGCGCAGCTTCATTATATGACCGCCGGGGGTAAGCTCCCGTCCGTCCGGCTCGACTTTGCTGATGATAAAGTGATAGCCGCCGCTGCCCAATGCTAAAGACATCGCGGTAGTATTTAATAGTACCTCGTCGCCGGGGGATATATCCTCGATTAGATCAAGATAGGCGATACATCTTTCCTCCCGCCCGTCTACTTCAGCCAAAAATCCCTTGATGCCCGGACGGGAAAACAACTCTTTGATGATCCTGCCTCTTTTGCTCTGAATCATAGCATCCCCCTATCTCATATCCGCCAGATACTGCTGGATGATGGCCAGTACCAATTCGGCGTCGTTGACCAGGTCTTCCGCCTTGATATATTCCTGACTAGTATGCACATCGCTCATACCGATGCCAAGATTGGCGCAGCGGATACCGTTGCCGTTTACGATAGCCGCGTCGCTGCCGCCGCCGCTGCCGATCAGTTCCACCGGCAGCCCCAGGCTTTGGGCTGCTTTTCTGACCAGATCCACCACCTGCTCGTTTTCCTCCAGACTGATCTCGGGATAAAGAAATTTAACCGTCATTTCTGGCTGGCCGCCGTTGCTGACCACGGTTTCGTTGAAAATTCGTGTCAGCTCCCCGGTCAGCCGGTCCAATTCCGGGCGTGAAAGACTGCGGGCTTCACCCTTTACGTAGCAGCTTTCCGCTACGATATTGCGTGCCTCGCCGCCTTTGATGATACCGAAATTACACGTCGTTCCGGGACTAAGCCGGCCGCAGGGCATCACCGCCAAGGCTTTGGCCATGATTTGAATCGCGTTGATGCCGTCCTCCGGATTGATGCCGGCATGGGCAGCCTTGCCTTGCACCCGGTATTCGATTTCATTTTGGCAGGGGGATTTGACCACGATGGTACCCGGCGCTCCGCCGCTGTCCAGGGCGTAAGCGATAGCGGATTGCAGACAGTTATAGTCAAACTGTTTGGCCCCCAAAAGGCCTTGCTCTTCGCTTACCGTAAACAACAACTCCAGCGGCGGATAATCCATACGATTTTCGCGCATGGTTTCACAGGCCTCCATAATTGCCGCAATGCCGGCTTTGTCGTCAGAGGCCAAAATGGTTTTGCCAACGCTGCGAATAACCCCGTCCTCGCCTAATTCAGCCTTAATGTCGCCGCCGGGAAAAACCGTATCCATATGGGCAAGGAACATAAGGGGCTGAACGTCTGCCGTCCCGGCGATCCTGACCAGCAGGTTGCCGGCATTTCCATCCAGCATTTCACCAGCGCGGTCTTCGGCGCAGACTCCGCCGCGGGCGCTGAAATATGCAATCAGGTAATCACGAAAAGCGGCTTCTTCACCCGAAGGGGAGCTTATCGCCACCATGTCCATAAAACTTTTTATAAGCCTTTCCCGGTTAACCATTTATCGCACCTCTTCCTAGTTGATCGATCGCTTTCAGCAGTTTATTGTTTTCGATGAGGGCAGTCAGGGAATATTTTTCCGTATAAAAATGGATGGCTATGAGGAAAATCAAGAAGGCCAGCCGCGCTCCCGGGGACAGCCAGCCGGCCGCGTAAATGCCCAAAGCCAAACCCAGCACATTGGAACCCGCATCTCCCATCATGGCCCTCGCTTTGAGATCAATGGGGAAATAACATAGCACCGCTCCCAGCAAAGGTGTCAGCAGCAGATAATCAAGGCGGAAGCAAGCTGTAACGGCAATCAGCAGCAAAAAAAGCAGAAAGCCTTTGACTGCCCTTCCCGGCCGCAGATCCAAGAGATTCATCATATTGGCGAACAACGCCATCAGGAAAGTATTCAGTATCACATTCCACCAGGCTCCCCCCAGACAGACCGCCAGAAATAGCGCTATGAATCCGCCTCCCAGGGCTTTGAGACCGCCGGTGGTTAGCCGGCCATGGAACAAAGCGCTGAAATGGCCTTTAAAGCCCAGGGTATCTCGGGCTCCCAACATGTCGTCAATAAAACCTAAAAAGGAAATCGCCAGCAAGCCCAGCAGAAAATACAAATAAACCTGTCCGCTGCCCAGCATTACGTAAACCAGAACCACCAGCATTACCGCCAGCGGAAAAGTTAAACCGGCGCTGACCGGAATGTCGATGCCCTGATAATTCTTACGTACCGCCCCGGATTCTTTCAGCATCGATAAAAGGAAAAAGAGAAGCAACCCTTCCGCGAGTGCCCCTCCCAAACCGGCTGCAATAGCTTTAAGCGCAGCATCCATCATATGTTCCCCCTTGAAACTTTCCTGATCACTCTCAATACATCCACATATTGTCTTCCCCGATGAATAAAGCTGCGCAAATCGCGGCCGGTTTCGTTGTGACGCATGGAAGTTTGAACTTCCATTAAGCGAAATCCTTGCCGCAATGCTTTAATACTCATGCCCAGTTCCACTCCGTAGGCTTCCTCAAAGGGGGTAACCGCCAGCAATACTTCCCGGGTCATGGCTCGCTGACCGCTTAAGGGCGCAGTGACCTGTATGCCGCCGGCCTTTTGAATGGCCCGGGCGGCGGTCCCCTTAACCAATCCGAATCCGCCTTTTTTGACGGGGGGCGGAAAGGCGGCTATACATAAATCACATTGGCCGTTCATCACCGGTTCGATGATTTTATAGGCCTCGGCGGCAGTCGCGCCCAGATCGCCGTCAATAAAAGCTGCAATATCAGTATCCAATAGGGGGACGGCCGCGTTCATGGCCCCACCTTTGCCCCGATTAGGATTGATATCCAGTAACTGTACCCCTTGGGTCCGAGCAACCTGCGCGGTTTTATCCGTTGACCCATCATTGACCACAATGATCTGCACTGCCAGCGGCAGGCTTTTAATGGCCTGGATCGTGGCCGCGATGCGTTCTTCTTCATTATATGCCGGTATGACTACCGTAACCGTACGCAAAATTATGATCTCCTTGCAAATTCTTGCGGAAGTACCGGCATGAATGCTGTAGCGTTGCTCTTTATGCCGTAATTCCCAGGCTGGCCGTTTAAAGCCAGCACCATGGCAATCTGTCCCACGCTCATATCTATATTGTCAACCGTACTGATACTGAATTTCTGGTAGTATTTCATATACGAAAACTTGGTACTGGAGTTTTCAACGCCGATTACTTGTATCCCATTCTCCAACAGCGCCTTGATCACGGTGCTGTCAAAACCCTCGGGGAAAGACTGCCCCAGGGTATCGCTGCCGCCGATCATAATAATCGTGTCCACCGGTTGATTGTTGGAATAAGTTATTTTGATCAGATTGTTCTTGGCTAAAAAAGCTCCCAAAGCCGGATCCGCCTGATTGGTAACCATTAGGGCCAAGGATTGGGCCACCTTTTGTCTTAAAACGTCAGAAGTCGTATTGCTGTCCAAAGCGAAATAATCAATCAAGTCGGCGCGCAGTTTGCTGTCTTTCATATTAATATTCTCCAATACCATGCTCTGACTGCCGATATTGGCTCCGGCCAGGCTCAGGGTATTTAAAATCCCACTGGGCATGGTCTGGTTTCCTGAGACGATCACCGCCAAATTACGTCCCTGCAGCTGGCCTGCCACCACCGGTCCCAGTATGCCTTGAGCAAAGTTCTCATAATGGGTGATCATTTTGCTCTTTTTGACGTCTTCGGCCATTAGCGTACTTTCGTGCTCCCGAAGGGAAGAGAACTGCTCCTCCAGACTGTCGATGATTCTCTGCTGCTGCGTTACCATCACATCGTTACTGACAATGGTGCTGCCGATCAGAATCCCCATACCCAGGGCCAGGAAAACCGCTACGATAGATACTATATGAT
>DATMYB010000379.1:0-2270 GCA_035561215.1 Syntrophomonas sp.
TTAACTCTGTTCTTCATCTTTGTCCGGAAAGATCACGAACAACAACTTTATAACCCCTATAAAAATAAGGATAACTCCAAACATAACCGGCAATCCAATCGCCATTACCTGCAAAGCTTGCTGAACTGATGTCATTTCTCCTCCCCCTTACAACATTGTCCCGACTACGGCCAGGACTATGCCGCCGGCAATAATGGAACCGATTTGTCCTGACGCGTTGGCACCGATTGCCTGCATGATGATATAGTTCCTTTTATCCTCGGCCAGAGCCATTTTAGCTACCACCCGGGCGGACATCGGAAAAGCGGAGATCCCTGCGGCTCCTATCATAGGGTTGATTTTTTCTTTTTTGAAAAAGTTAATTATTTTGGCCAGGATTACTCCGCCGGCCGTATCGAAAATGAATGCCACCAGGCCCAATCCCATGATCAATAAAGTGGTGATATTCAAAAACCCTTCCGCGCTCATGGTTCCTCCGATGGTAATACCCAGGACCAAAGTTACCAGATTGGCCAGTTCGTTTTGGGCTGTATCGCTTAAACGCCCTAAACCCGAGCAAATCTCAACCCCGACCCGCAGCAAGTTGCCGAACATTAAAAAGCCGATCAAGGCCACACTGATGGGAGCAATGATCCCGGCAATAATCGTAACCGCAATCGGAAACGCGATTAAAATTTTGTTGTTCACTTTAACATCATTGTAAGTCATTCTGATTTTACGTTCTTTTTGAGTCGTCAGCAACTTGATAATCGGCGGCTGAATGATCGGTACCAGGGCCATATATGAATATGCCGCTACCGAAAGCGGGGCCAACAATTCCTGGGCAAATTTGTTGGCTACATAAATCGTGGTAGGCCCATCGGCAGCTCCTATAATTCCGGTGGCCGCAGCCTGGTTGATAGGGAATCCCAACAATGCCGCGAATACTATAGTGGCAAAAATGCCGAACTGTGCCGCCGCTCCAAAAATCATCATAAAAGGTTGTTTTAAAAGAGGAGTAAAGTCGCACATGGCCCCGATGGCTATGAAGATCAGTACCGGAAACAGTTCATTGGTAATGCCTGCATGCAGCAAAGTAGTCAAAGGCCCATCCGCGCCTAACGCTGAGGAGAAAGGAATATTGGCTAAAATAGCCCCGAATCCTATCGGCAGCAGCAGCAGCGGTTCATAATCCTTGACAAGTGCCAGATAAATTAGAGCCAGGGCGATCAGCCACATAATAACATGTTTGACGGTCAGCCCGGTGACTCCGATCAGCAGATCCTGGATTAAAGCATCCATCAAAACTCCCCCATATGCTTTTCAGATTTGATTGCAAAACAAAAGCTGATTACTTGATAATTAAAAGCACATCGTTGGCAGCCACCGAATCCCCTACTTTGACGTTTATGGCTTCCACTACCCCGTCCGTTTCACAATAGACTTCGTTTTCCATTTTCATAGCTTCAAGAATCAATACGATGTCCTCAGCGCTTACTTTTTGCCCTTCTTTAACTGAGATCTCCAGAATTTTGCCAGGAATCGGAGCTAATACCTTTTCCATCGTTTGTCGTCCCCTTTCAATTCTTATTCTCCGTTGGTACCGGTTGCCGCACCGTATCCGTTTCGGCCAGCAATCCATGCATGATAAAATCGATGTGGGAAGCGATAATGTAATTGATATCCCTTTCCCCATCCGGGGTGTACCAGTTGCCCAGCCAGTTCAGCATTCCCCCGATTCCGCGGACAACCAGTTTGCTGTCCACCGGTCTAAATATTCTCTGCCGAATAGCCTCATCCACATGCTGCCGCAAAAACGATTCGTAGACCTTCAACGCATTGCTGACAATTTTGCGCCTTTCCAAAGACAAATGGGCCGCTTCGCGCAGATACGTTTCGGCACTGTCTCGCTGTTGATGAAATTGCAGCATATGGTTGGTAAATAATTGGGCGACCTTATCCGGCAACAGCAAATCAGAACCGGAAATGACACGAGCTTGATCATGCAAGTAGTTGATCTGGGTCATACAGATTTCGAATAAAATATCTTCCTTGGCTGCGAAATAGTAATATACCGCCGGTTTTGTAATACCAATTTCGCTTGTAATATCGTCCAGACTGGCGGACATATATCCTTTTTCCCTGAACAAGCGGGCGGCAACTGCCAATATCTCATTCCTGCGATCGATGTTCCTCGTCCCTCCTCTCCAAATAATCATGATATTGTCATCACACTAGCTTGTAACTTATATCTGTGATTGTTATACTTAACAGTAAGTAAATATATATTA
>DATMYB010000380.1:0-7412 GCA_035561215.1 Syntrophomonas sp.
ATCTCTGAATTAATACCTTCTCTCATGAAAGCCCTTTTGAGCGTCAGAAATATAATTCTCCAATCGCCTGTAAAGCTAACTGACTCCACATATTGAACATCAATATTAAATTTCTCTTCCCAACTGATTGCGTTACGGCCATTGATCTGCGCCAGCCCTGACAAACCTGGTCGGACTTCGTGACGGCGTTTTTGCTGTTTGTTGTATAACGGAAGATATTGCACTAACAATGGTCTTGGGCCAACGACAGACATATCGCCTTTTAATATATTAAAAAGTTCCGGCAGTTCATCTAACGAGGTGGATCTGAGCATACGTCCAAAATCCGTAAGTCTAATGCTGTCGGGCAATAATTCCCCATTTTCATTTCTTTCATCTGTCATCGTCCGGAATTTATAAAGGGTGAATATTTTTTCATTTAATCCTGGACGCTGTTGTTTAAATATCACCGGGCTCCCCAGCTTGATTCTGACCAAAATTGCAACGACCAGCAATACTGGCGATAAAACAATGATTGCGCATAGCGCCAGAATAAAATCCATGGGGCGTTTGATATATTTTCTATACAATTTGATCACCACAAATTTTGAATAATCTTTACGGTTCTGTCTAAATCCTCATACGTCATTTTAGTATCGCTGGGAAGGCACACTCCGTTTTCAAATATCTTTTGCGATATGCCTTCACCAATAAAATCATATTGCTCGAAAAACGGCTGCATATGCATGGGTTTCCAGATCGGCCTTGACTCTATATTTTCTTTTTCCAAGGCTTCCATTATATCCAATGGTCTGATTTCGCCCTGTAAGGTTATACAACTTAGCCAATAGTTTGGCTGGTTCCAATCATTGACCGGCATCATATATACTCCTGGGAGACTTCCTACTTCCCGTTTATAAAACTCGAAGATTTCCTTTTTTTTCTCTATTCGCTGATTTAAAACCTTTAATTGTCCTCTGCCAATTCCTGCCACCACATTGCTCATGCGGTAGTTGTAGCCAAGTTCGCTGTGCTGATAATGGCGGGCCGGATCTCGGCTCTGAGTTGCCCAGAATCTTACTTTTTCAATTCTTTCTCCGTTATTTGATACCAGCATACCGCCGCCGGAGGTGGTAATGATCTTGTTGCCGTTAAAGGAAAAAATGCCGTAATCTCCGAATGTGCCGGTGTATTGACCTTTATATGTAGTTCCCAGGGATTCCGCTGCGTCTTCGATCAAGGGGACGTTGTGCTGTTTGCAAATTGCCATGATTTTATCCATATCGGCAGCCAATCCATAGAGATGAACGACCAGCACCGCTTTTACATTCGGATATTTTTCAAAAGCCTGCTCCAGAGCTGACGGACTCATGTTCCAGGTCTCGTAATCGCTGTCGATAAATACGGGGATGGCGTTTTGATAAATGATGGGATTGGCGGTAGCGGAGAAGGTCAGGCTGGGACAGAATACGATGTCCCCCGCACCGACTCCGGCGGCCTTTAACGCCATGTGGATGGCGGCGGTTCCGGATGATAGAGCGGCGGCGTGAGCGATGCCCACGTATGAGGCCAGTTCTTTTTCGAATTGATCGACGTTGGGGCCGAGGGGGGCGATCCAGTTGGTGTCAAAGGCTTCTTTTATGTATTGCATTTCGTAGCCTTCGTCGCTCATGTGGGGGGACGAAAGGTAGATTTTTTTCTGGGTCATTTTTTGAACCTTCTTTGTTGTTTTTATTTGCTCTTGAACGGGGAAGCAAGGGGACAGTCCCTCGGCTTCATCCCTTCGGGCTGCAGCAGCAGGGACAATCCCCATGCTTCCCTGCAGTCCCGTGTCTCCGCCTATCCTACTTCCAGGGTTATCTCCCGCGTTGACAGGTCTACGCCTTCGGGGATCTGGTATTCGGGCAGGAGGAGGGAGATTAGTTTGATAATATCTTCTTTATTGCTCATGCCGCTTTTGGCGAAGGTCTGCATGGTTCTGCCCACGTTTATGTATTTATCGTCAATATCTTTTTTGGAGATAAATATGCGCTGGTGTTTGGTGGCGCCCATGTTTTCCCGGTCGTTGAACAGTTCCTCGTACAGTTTTTCGCCGGGACGGATGCCGGTGTATTCTATCTGTATGTCCCGGTAGGGTTCCCATCCGGCCAGGCGGATCAGTTCGCAGGCCAGGTCGTTGATCTTGACCGGTTCGCCCATGTCCAGCACGAATACTTCCGATCCCCTGGCCATGGCGCCGGCTTGTATAATAAGTTGGACCGCCTCGGGAATGGTCATGAAGTAGCGCTGCATATCAGGATGGGTGACGGTGACCGGGCCGCCTTTTTCGATCTGTTTGATGAATGTCGGCACCACACTGCCGCGGCTGCCCAACACGTTGCCGAATCTGACGACGGCAAAGCGGGTCGTCTTGCTGGTGCGGTCGACATCCTTGACGATCAGCTCGGCCAGGCGTTTGGTAGCGCCCATGACGCTGGTGGGATTTACGGCTTTATCGGTGGATACCATAATGAAGGTCTGTACCCCGTAGATGTCGGACAATTCGGTGGCGTTCTTGGTACCGATGACGTTGTTATAAAAGGCTTCGATCGGATAGCTTTCCATCATGGGCACGTGCTTGTAGGCGGCGGCGTGGAAAACCACCTGGGGGTTATATTTGCGGAAGGCCCGCTCCATCATGGCCCGGTTAGTTACACTCATCAGCACCGGCAGGATTTCGGCCTGACAGTCTTGATTATGGCATAACTCCTGCTCTATATCGAACAGATTATTTTCACAGTTGTCGACCAGAACCAGCCGGGCGGCGTTGGCGTAGCAGATCTGGCGGCACAGTTCGGAGCCGATGGAACCGCCCGCGCCGGTAACCATGACGGTCTTACCGCCGATATAGGCGGCGATCTCTTCCAGATCGGAGGCCACCGGTTCGCGGCGCAGCAGATCCTCCATACTCACTTCGCGCAGATGGGAGACGAAGGAGCTTTTAAGGCCGCTGTAGACGCCGGGCAAAGTCTTAACGCGTGCGCCGGTGGTGCGGGCAATCTCCAATATTTCCCGAATGGTACTGCCGGAGGCGGAAGGCATGGCGATGATGATTTCTTCAGCCTGCAGGCTCTTTACCATCAGGGGGATTTTGCTGCGGTTGCCCAGCACCGTCACTCCTGAGAGCAGTTTGCCGCGCTTGTTGCGGTCGTCGTCGATAATCCCCACCGGGTTCAGATGCAGATAAGGATTGCTGTGAATCTCGCGCACCAGCAAAGCGCCGGCGTCGCCGGCGCCGATGATCAATACATTTTTCCGGGGGTCATGGTCGTGTTGGTTGAAAGCACCGCGTATAATCCGCCAAGAGATGCGGGAAGCGCCGATGAGCGCGTTCATGATCAGCCAGGAAATGATATATACGCTGCGGGGCAAGCCCGGAATTTTAAACAGATAGATGATCAGCATCGCCACCGCCATACTGCAGGTCAAGGCGCGAAAGATAGTCGTCATTTCGCCCAAGCTGGCATATTCCCAAATGCGTCCGTAGAGCTTAAGTCCGAACATAAAGGCGAGGGTGACGATGGTGAACAGAGGAATAAGATACAGGAAATTATGCAGATACTGGGCGGGTATGTTTCCGTCCAAGCGCAGCAACAGCGCAAAATAAACGGATAGATTGACCATGATCGCATCTACAACCATGAGAACTATGTATCTGAAAGTTCGATTTTGCATTCCGAAACCTCACGTTTTTAAGTAGTCTGTAGAATTATGCAGGATGTCGTGATTTTCTATCGTGTTCGAACGGGGAAGGTATGATTTTCTCAACCGCTACGACAGGGTGACAGTCCCTCGGTTGCATCCTGCGGATACAACAGTAGGTACAGTCCCCCAGTCTCCGCTAGAGGGCAACAGGAACGACAGTTTCTCGGTCTCCGCACAATATAGCCGCTACGACAGGGTGACAGTCCCTCGATTGCATCCTGCGGATGCAACAGCAGGTACAGTCCCCCAGTCTTCGCTAGAGCCGTCCCTAAGCTTCCCCAAATCTCCGCTGGGACAGCCTCCACGCTTCCCTTAATTTTTGCATAGGATTGCGGGTTTTGTATATATGCACTTTTCGACAAATTACTGACCGGACGACGTCTGCCCGGCAATATTTGCCGTTTCCGGGTTAAATATTAAACGTTAATGGAATATTGGTCTCGGAAAAGCGATCTTGATTTTAGTTGGTTTTGTGCGCCTCATCTGAATGGGAGTAATAGTAGTAATAGTATTTATAGTCGCCGCTTTCAACTTTAACCTGATTCAGCACCACACCGATAATACGGGCGTTGGCTTTTCTGAGCTGTTCCACGGATTCCCGGGCCAAATCGTTACGGGTGGCCGCATAAGCGACCACCAACACCACGCCATCAACGATGGTGGATAATAAAGACGCGTCGGTTACCGCCAACAGCGGCGGCGCATCGATAAATACATAGTCATACTCTGCCAGCAGTTGCTCCAGTAACTGCCGAGTGCGGGCAGAACTGAGTATTTCCGCAGGATTGGGAGGAATCGGACCGCTGGTCATAACATGCAGGTTTTCCACCAGACCGTTATGCATCACTTTCTTCGTTTCGGTTTCCCGCAGCAATACGCTGGTCAGTCCCTGACGGTTGTCCACCTCAAATATGGTATGCTGCATGGGTTTGCGCAAATCGGCATCCACCAGCGCCACCCGGTTGCCGGCCTGGGCCATGACCACCGCCAGGTTGGAGGCAACCGTGGACTTTCCGTCTCCGGGGTTGGGACTGGTGAACAATATGCTGCGGCACTCATCGTCCACGCAGGCGAAGCCCAGGTTGGTGCGTAAGGTCCGGTAGGCCTCGGCCAGGGTTGATTTGGGATATTTGTATGTATATAATTCGTGGCGGTTTTCTTTTTTCAGGTTGAACAATTTTTTCATCGGCTAATAACCCTCCGTCCTGGGCTGTTGGTTATTCTGAATAGCGGCCGGTATCATCCCCAGCACCGGCAGGTTCAGTTCGCGGCTCACGTCGTCGGCGGTTTTGATGGTGTTATCCAGGTATTCCAGCATAAAGGCCAGCAGGGTGAACCCTATCAGTCCCAGCAGCATGGCGATGGCCATGTTCAGTTTTTTATTGGGTTTGACGGGATCGGTGGGGATACTGGCCGCGGAAATAACCATAACCGAGGTATTGCCTAAGTCGATGGATTTGGCGATCTGGGTCTCGGTACTTTTCTGGGCCAGGGTATCTGTGGTCTGCTTGAGCAGTTCCACCTTCCGCTGCAGCGTGTCCTGCTGCATGCGTTTGCTGGACAGCTCGGCCTGCAGGCTGTCCAGCTCGCTGTGCATAGAGCTGATCAGAGTTTGCAAGGCGTCGTACTCTCCTTGTTTTTCCGCCAGCGACGCTTGTTTTTCCGATAACTGCTGGGCGGCGGATACATACAGGGGGTTGACTTCCTGATCCTGAACATGAGCGCCGGTGGCATCCGACCATTTATCGACGCCGATGGTCTGGGGAGTGCCGGCCAGTTCCTGCTGCAGACTGGAAACGGCGGCCTGGTTCTGGCGGATTTCCACTTGCAGGGTTTTCAACCGCGAATCATAATTTACCGCGTCTTCGGATTTCTTGGCGAACTCCGCCTCCAGCACGGCTACGCCCCGGGGTTGGCTCATCAGATTCGCCAGGGCTGTTTCCGCCTCGACCAAATCCTTGTCGGTCAAATTTTTCTGCTTGTCCAGGAAAGTAACGGAACGGCTGAGCTGCTCCTGGTTTTTATCGCTCATCATGGCCAGGTATTGATCGGACAGGGCATTGGCGATGCGGCTGGCCAGTACGGGATCGTTGTTGTTGACTTTAACTTCGATGAGGTTGGAGTCTTTAACGATAGCGGCGTCGATGACGCCGGCCAGACTGGCGGGAGTATAGTCCTGAAGCTTCAGATCAAGCTGGTCGATGACGCGCTGCATCAAGGCTTCACTTTTTAATTGGCCCAGATAACTGCTCATGGTTAAAACGGGGGTGCGGTTGACAGAATCGACTACGCCTTCCAGTCCGCTATTGGAATTGTTGGTGGGATTAGTGGCTAATTTGTCGGTAGCCTGGGTAACCATCAGTAAGGTGCTGGCCTGGTACACCGGCGACAGGATAAAGAAGCTGACCAGACCGGCAGTAGCACCGCACAAAAGGGTCATAATAACGATCAGCTTGCTCCATTTTCTTAAAACCTTAATAATTTGGCGCAAATCGATTTCTATCTCATCGTCTTCGGGCATGGGTCTGTGCTCTGTATCGTTCAAGGGTTTATTCTCCTCCCTGCTTTAATGAAACATCGTTTTGCGCCGTTGGCATGTGTTCTCCGGAAAAAGGGATAACCGGAAACAATCCGGCTATTGTTTTCCCCCATGCAATTTTTTTGGCAAGATATTTCTATATTTCCTATTTTACTATAGATGAACATGCAATGTATATCATTATTTCACGGTTTTATCTTCCATATTTCACGGCTTTATCTTCCAATCATGCGCTGAAGCCAGGAGAGTCCGGAGCGGGGCGGCAGGGCTGGAATATCCCGCCCCTTCAGCAGGCGGGCGGGGTTGTCTTCGCTTAGGGCACGGGCATAGTTCTCGCCGTAGCGTCTTTTTATCTCGTCGCGGGCCTCCGCCAAACCGACGCCCCGGTGGCCGGAAATCGTATGGGCGTCGGAAGCCAGAAAATGAACGGCGTCCTGCTCCAGCAGACGGCGAGAGCATTTTTGTATTTGCCGGCCGAAGCTGCCGGTAACGCTGGCGCAGGTAATCTGGGCCTTGATGCCGCGTTCGGTCAGCCTGGCCAAAATATCGTGGTGTCGCATGATGACCTGGTTGCGTTCCGGATGGGCGATGACGGGAATGACGCCCTGCAGTTGAATATCGTACAGCACCCGTTCATAGTCGGGGGGCAGCAGCGAGGCGGGCAGTTCCACCAGCAAATATGCGCCGCTGTCGTTCAGAGTCATTACTCGCCCTTCTCTCAGTCGGGCGGGCAAATCCACTTCTAGGCGGTATTCTCCTCCGGGCAGGATCTCCACCGGAATCTGCCGGGCCTTTAGTTCGTGATTAAGATCAGCGACGGCTGCCGCGATCTGTTCGCGGCTGTAATCGAAAGCGCCGGTGATGACGTGGGGCGTGGCAATAACGCAGTCAACGCCATCCGCGGCTGCGGCGGCGGCCATCTGCAGGGCGGTTTCCAAATCTTTGGCTCCGTCGTCGAAGCCGGGCAGGATATGGGTATGTATATCGATCATAACTGTTTTCTCCTCTGCCGCTTTCATGAGCGCTGGGGACGGCGCAAGATGAGATGCCAAGCCGGCTCGCGAAAAGATTGCTGGGGCGGTTGGCGTTTCGTCGAACCGGTTGCCCACAACCTGCTTTTATGATGTCATTTGCAGCCGCTTTCAATTAT
>DATMYB010000381.1:0-3913 GCA_035561215.1 Syntrophomonas sp.
TCCTAGCAGCCTGTGCGAATATTTCATAAACTAATTCTCCAATAAAACAGGATATGCACCAGTTTGAGCAAGAATATAACAGCGTCTTGGAGAAACAATCAATATCGAAAGAAGAAATAATTTAGAGATTATTGGCTTAAGCGATGTTGCTTGCTCCATCTGGACAAGACTAGCTGCTCAATAATCATCTGGCCCATTTTATTGATGAGGTGGTGTACCATATAGGTTTTTCGGCCAATTTCATTGTTTTGTGACAAGTTGGTGTTTAACAAACTCGCAAAGCGAGCGAAAGGAAACGGAAGGGGTGAGAAGGAAATCACGGTCTCACCCGAAAGGAGGAAACTTGCAGATATGGACAGACAAGTCTTTGAGGGTATCAAAAAATTTAAATTGGATTTTATTAATGACATTAGTTTGGATCCATTTTCTTGCCCTTATTTGAATTCGGAAGTTGCTGCTAGTTGGGACCGTTCACGCAAGGCCAGCGTCGATCCGTTAACAAATTTACTCAACGCCGAGATCAGTACAGATATGTATCACTCGGCCTTGTGCAGGAACGAACCCCTCATTAAAGCGGCGGATCCTGTCATTGAAGAATTTAAAAGCTATATCAAAGCGTTGGGATATACCATTTTTTTGATTGACAATACGGGAATCATTCTGCGGCTATTGGGCAATGAGCCGTGGACCATAGCCCAGCAAATGCAATCGGGACATAGGCTTCTTCGCACCGACGAGAAAATCTCCGGTACCAAAGCAGCTCTTCTCAGCCTTGAACTCGGCCGGCCTATACTATTGTTCGGTATCGAGCATTACTCTGTAGCCTATATGGATATTATTGCTGCAGCGGCGCCGATAGCCGACAGAAGCGGTCGAGTAATTTCCTCGTTGACACTGACCCAACATCTGCCCATGGACAGCCAAATCCCGAGTGGAAAGTCCCAACATATGTTGGAACTAACCGTTTCCGTCGCATCCTTCATCGAGTCGCAATACAAGGCGAAAATTGATAGGACCCACGGTTGCTGTGACAGTGATATTATGGAAACGTTTATGAACTGGATGGATGACGGCGTCATTACCATTTCATCGAGCGGCCGAATTCTCAGCTTCAACCGCGCGGGAGCAAGCCTTCTCTCGCCGGATTACGCCCCCATGGAGGGGCGTCTCATCCAGGAATTCTTAGAGCCTAATTCGCGGCTGATGGATGTGGTACAGCAGGGACGCCTGACTATGATCAAGGAAAATGTCTCCGTCGGTAAGAGCAAGCGAACCTATACCATCGATATCAAGCCGGTGGTCAACCAGGATACCAAGGAGATGGATATAGCCATTCTCCATCTTTCTTCGCCTAAAAAGATCACTGGCGCAATCCATGGGGGAGGGGGGGCAGCTGCTAGCTATTGCTTTGATAATATCCTCGGCCAGAGCAGGGCCATGCAATCTGCTGTGGAGTTGGGACGTAATTTTGCCCTGTCCGACGAAAATATCCTGATTACTGGAGAAAGCGGTACCGGCAAGGAACTGTTTGCTCAAGCCATACACAACGCCAGCCATCGCTCCGGTGCCTTTATAGCGGTCAATTGCGCGGCGATGCCAAGGGAACTGATTGAAAGTGAGCTTTTTGGCTACGAGGGTGGAAGTTTCACCGGTGCCGACCGCAACGGACGGCGGGGCAAGATTGAACTGGCCCATAATGGTACGCTGTTCCTCGACGAAATTGGCGACATGCCCCTGAGTCTGCAAGCGGCCCTCCTCCGCGTCATTCAGGACAAACTGGTCATGCGTATCGGTGGGTGCAGTTATACCAAGGTGGATTTCAGTCTCGTAGCCGCCACTAATAAGGACTTATTTCAGGCGATGGAGGCCAAGCTATTCAGGCAGGACCTATTTTTTCGCCTATCGGTGTTAACCATTAATTTACCTTCGTTGCGGGAGCGACTCGAAGACATTGAAGAGCTATGCAATTATTTCCTTGAGAAATACAGCCGGAAGATGGGAATAGAGACGCCGATCCTCAGTTATAAGGCTCTTTATGCGCTGAAGAACTACCACTGGCCTGGCAATGTGCGTCAATTGGAAAACGCTATGATTTACGCGCTGAAAACCGCCAAAACCAGAATAATAGACACGGAAAACCTGCCCTTGCTAGTGCGGGGTGATTTCTCCATGAAGCAGGAGGTGCTATCTCATACTCAAGAGCAAAAGCCGTTGTCGATGAAGGGCTTAGAGGAAGCAGCTATCCGCGACGCGATGAAAAAGGCGAACAACAATGTAGCCCAGGTTGCGCAGATGCTGAATATGCACAAATCCACACTGTATCGTAGATTAAAAGCCATGAACAATGTTTAGCGAGGAAGGGATCATATATGGATAAGCTTGATATTTTGGGTACCTTTGAAAAATTGAATACCAATAATCTGAACATATTTTTCCTCGTCCTAGGCTTTATTTCTATCATTACTTCGCTTTATGCCTTTAAAAATGCCAAGGCCAAAAATAACGCCAAACTTGAAAAGGATGGCAGAGTGATGTTGCTTTTAGGCCTTTGCATGGTAGTATGCGGCGTGTTCTTCAAGTATTGAGAGAGCCGCCCCATTAAGGAGATTCCAAGAAGCAGGGAATCTCCGGAAATCAGGAAAGGGGGAGATGAGATGGCGAAAGTATGCTATTATACGACCTTAGATAGTGTGGGCGATGTGGGCAAATACCAGTGGAAGCGGGTCATCAACATCAAAAAACAATATGAATACGATGGGATCGCTTGGCTGTATCGCGAGGCAAACATCCCCATCCTCCGTAAGGACTTGGGCACCACGGACGACCTTAGTTGGTCGCTGTTCACGACACCAGACGAAAACAACAACTTGGGCGTTGACATACTCGTTCCCCAGGAGTGTTTCGTTGAAGCCTGCAAGCTGGTGGAGAATTCCGAGCATATTAAGGAGGCAGCAGTTCTGGAAAGCAAGCGCGCTAAGACCTATGAAAAGGAATATGAGCTTGCTCATCACCGCAAGCCTTATTTATTCTCTGCAAAGGAATATGTCCGCGATGACCACATCGTTCCGGAGAGAGTCGAAAACAGTTTCAGTAACAAGGTGAAGGGCTATCTTTTCTACGTAATCCTTGTGCTGGTGGTGGTCAACCTTGTCGTCTATGGCATCCTGCATTAAAATTTGGCTTTGAAGGCTCGGTAATAGCTCAGCGATAGTAATATTACAAATCGTTGGTTAAACCTGCAATGGGCCATATCGGCCCTATTTATCTGCTATGCTGTAGTCTGTAAGAAATTCTGCCGGATTACGGCGTAATCTGGATTATACTTTAGGCAAATTACGCGGGCGGGGCGGTGCCGGATCGGTGCCATCAATGGCTCTGGCTAATGTCTGCAGGATTTTCTCCTTGTTTTGTGGTAATATCCCATCCAGATGCAGACAGTTGGAAGGGTGGATAGAAGTTATCCCGCAATGGTTCAGTTCAAGGTCCTGGATCATGGCCGACATCTCTACCGGCGTTTCCTGACCCTCCGGCAGATCAGATTTGCCCTCCTGCAGTTTTTTATATAATTCTGTTGGGGGCTGTGCCATGATGGTTAAAATGCCGATGTAATCAGGCTGAATATCATTGCAGATGCGGGCGGTACTTTTAGCGTGAGTCAGCCCTAGTATCCGCCGAGGAAAATTTTTGCAGGACAAGGCGGAGGATTGAGCAATACTGGACGTATTGTGATTGACGACAACGAAGTCCTACGAAAATTTGGCCGGCGGGAAGCAAAGTTTTAGGCGACAGAGACTACTAGGGGCGTCCGACCGGCCAGCCCCAAAATGACGGTAACAAATAATTGGATGCCGGCAGCGCGTACCTTTTTACCTGCTACAATCATTTCATCATAGGTCATGCCTTTGCGTATATC
>DATMYB010000382.1:0-7103 GCA_035561215.1 Syntrophomonas sp.
TGGAAAATGTCTGAAAATGTGAAGCCTGTTGAAAACCAGCTGCAGTACCGGGAAATCGAGGCGAAATCAACAAACGGAATGCTTATGCTTATCCTGAATTTAGTGCTTTATATCGCTTTTACCGCTCTGTTTATTTTTGCACTGAATTATGATGACAGAGGCTCAGGGTTTGATCCGAAGGCTCTTCTGATAATTATGAGCTGTGTTTATTTATTTGTAATAGGTCCAATTCTGTTCATAGGGCTTAAAATTCTTAAACCAAATGAAGCCCTTGTGCTGACCTTATTTGGGAAATATTACGGAACACTTAAAGGGGCCGGATTTTTCTTTGTCAATCCTTTTGTCGTAGCCGTCAATACTGCAACCAACTCTGCTACCACAGCCGTTTTATCTGTTGAAGCTATTGCGGCCTCGGGAAAAGCTGCGGGGCAGACAGCGGGCAGTCATACCGGGAAAAAGGTAATCTCCCTGAAAGCAATGACCTTGAGCAACGATAAGCAAAAAATCAATGATCAGCTGGGAAACCCTATAATCATTGGGATCGTGGTCATCTGGAAGGTGGTTAATACGGCAAAGGCTGTCTTTAACGTCGACAACTATGTTGAGTATCTTTCCATACAATGTGATTCGGCGCTCAGAAATATTGTGAGGTTGTATCCCTATGATTCCTCAAACGACGACAATGAAAAATCTCTTCGCGGCAGCAGCCAGGAGGTGGCAGACAAGATAAAGGAAGAAATACAGAGCAAAGTGGAAATTGCCGGACTGGAAATCCTGGAAGCAAGGATCACTCATCTGGCCTATGCGCCGGAAATAGCTGCGGCAATGCTCCAGAGACAGCAGGCGTCCGCGATAATAGACGCAAGGCAGATGATTGTTGAGGGCGCTGTCGGAATGGTAGAAATGGCGCTGGCAAAGCTGAGCGATAATAATATAGTTGATCTGGACGAGGAGCGCAAGGCAGCAATGGTAAGCAATCTGCTGGTCGTACTTTGTGGGAATAAGGATGCTCAGCCTGTTGTAAACAGCGGATCATTATATTAATGTCGGGAAAGGCGGGATGATGATATGGACAATAAGGATAAGGAGAAAAAGCAGATACCTCTGAGATTATCATCGTCTCTATGGAAAGAACTGGCTGAATGGGCCGAGGATGATTTCCGTTCCATCAATGGGCAAATAGAATACTTGTTGACCGAATGTGTGAAGCAGCGGAAGAAGGGAAAATTCAAGAAAGAATAGGGTACAGCTTTACAATAAAAAATTGTATAGATAGATTGGGTTGTAGAGCCATCAAGTCTGCATAATGCCGGCCTGCTTTTACTCTTTGTCGCTATGAACATTCGAAAGTTATCGGCAGTGGCACGAGTGTTCATAGCGACAAATGCGGGAAACCGCATAACATAAAACAAAGGTTTTGGCATCAGGCAAACGAATATTACATAATTTAGGGGCCAAAATTCTCAGCGGCGGAAGGCTTCTGGTTTATCTGATCTTACCAAACATAAGGGATTAAACGGTACTTGACCTTGCTTGCATAATCAATATAACCGGGCAGTTCTTTTTTCAGCATAGTATCTTCCAGATAAGTTCTTACCCCTATAATTGCTATGATCACGGCGGAGATAAGGCAAACGGCCAATGTTCCGAATATCATCGCAGTTGAGGCTGCCCATATAAGAATTCCTAAATACCCCGGATGCCGTACAATTCGATAAGGGCCGGTTGAAACAACGGTTTGCCCTCTGTTGCTTTGTATCCGTGATGTTGATTCAAAGTATTTATTCTCGACCACTGGCCAGACTGTAAATATACCTGATATCAGGTAAAGAACAATCCCGGCATACATCCAGGCTTCTGAAAGCTGTGGCCATAAAAACCGGATACCCAATCCGGCCAAGATATAGATTCCATAATAAGCCAACAGGACATAAACAGGCAGGAGCACCTTATCCCAGCTCTTGGTATTTTTATGCTTCTTGCCCCTTTCGTTTAAAGTCTCCTGGTGACCTCTATACATGATCATGGCGGCTGTAATGGAAATCAGAAAGTAAAGGGAGAAATAAACAATGCCGCGCATGCTTTTAACCGTCCCGGAGGCTGCTATGAAAAGGACCAACCCGATTATACGCTGCAGAAACAATATAAGTAAGTATCTGGCGGCGCTTTTCTTTACTGTTTTGTGCTGATCCATTACGCGTCCTCTCCAACCGGTATTACGGAGTCTTTAGCTGCGGCGTCTGAAGCGGCACACTTTTTCCATACCGTTACTGCAATTACAACACTGCAAGCCGAGATGAAGTAAATCGCACCTTCAATCAACCAGAGATTCGAGGTATGCTGTGATAGAATAACAGCGACAGCGTCCATAAACGCATGCAGAATCAGCGCAAGGGGATAGAGCCAGAAGCACCGTCCACCGTTCTTTGCGGCAAACCATACGAGAACAGACATAGAGATGTGAAAAACCACGGCACCCAAGCGCTCGGCTGAGCCTACCAAAAAAACCGTGGGTGCGGTTTCAGTGAGCGCGGTTATTGTTGCGTTGATTTGCTGCAATGCGGCCGGATCGGTGACCCCGGCGGTCAATTTGTGAGCCATACCGGCGTTGATCGTAACGGACATGACGATATTCGATATCATGCTGGCTCCGAGAACGTAAATCGCCTCAAATCCTCCGTGTCCGGCGCCGCACATCAGCGCATTTCGGTTATTTCCGCGTTTCTTTCTCAGTACCGTTTTGAATGCGGTATAACGGCCGGTTTCCTCGAAAAGTCCAGCCATGAGTCCGGCGAAAATGCCATATACCCATATGTTGTTCACTAATGACTTACCGGCTTCCGTTGCAAAAATCAATTGATAGGCGAAGCTCTCCAACAACAATGCGAATACGATAAAAGTCGCGCAGCCGATAAAGAACGGCAGGATATCCGCCTTATACTTTTTCCTGACTACAAGGAACAGTACGACCGGGATAGCGATTCCGACAAGAGCTGAAATTGCCATACATACGATGGATAATGTAGATACTGTGTATTCCATAAACTGATCTCCCTTTCCTAATGATTTATCACCCGTGTTGGTATTCCTGATTCACACGGAATTTTTGTGGAACATAAACCGCATCCATAAATAAAAATATGGTAGTTTTTATTGCAATATGGAATTGATTCAATTACCTTTTCGCCGCACCGCCGTTTGCAGTGCCCGTCCCTGGATATCGCGCCTGCCGTGCATCTTTTTTGGCACTTTGAGCAGTTGATACCTTGATAGTTAAGACAGTACGCATGGATATCCTTTTCTCGCTCCCTGTTGGGCTTCAATTTTAAATTTACGACAAAGCTTCCGCATCGGTGTGCCACGCCATTTTCCGTAATAAGCAGGTCGTTCAGACCGAAGGTACCTAATCTGGCCGCGTAGGCTGTGTCTGTGCGACCAGGGCGAAGCCTAGCCGACATCCGGATCTTCTCGTCTGCGCCCATCTTTCAGAAAGCCATTCCACCTGAAAAGCTTCATCCTCTTTTGTCTTCTTTGAAATAGGAAGTATATAGGATACTACGCTTATCTCATCGGCTTTTGGAGCTTCAACACCATTGTTTTTTGCCTGCCATCCCATGATTTCCTCAGGGTTAAAATGAAAAGGTCCGATTATCTTTTTATATTCAGTCCATATGGGATCATCCCCTCTGACGAATCCTATGATCGGTTGGTCAAAGATATGTTCTCCACAAAATGGATACTCTAATTTATTTAAAGGGTGTGACAGGACTTTTTCCTGAATTATTGTAAAGAACCATTCTTCATGAAATTTTTCTCCGTTACATTGTACAGATATACCTTTGTTCAGCTTTGGCTGTTTCGGGAAACCAATTCCCCGCATATTCAGTAATGAGGTCTTAATACCTGGCACATCGGTTACGTAAGAAAACCTGCGGTATCTGTTTTTTGCCTTTCTATCGCTTAACAAAACATTGCCTCCTTGTCTCCCGGAAGTATTTCTTGAGCCTGGAATATTAAAAAATACTATCAAGAATACCCGCTACATAGAGCATAACCCCCGATGATAGCGGGCATTATCGCCTTACACCTTCTTTTCACGCGTTTGCCCTAGATAGACCCAAAAGGCAAGATAACCAAAGGATAAATAGTTTATGTCCCTTTCTTTTTTCGTGCCGAGCAGGCTTCCGAGAATAATGACCAGAACGGACAGCAGATTGTAAAAGAAAATCTGCAGCACAAGAACTATGGTATTCCCGGAGTTTTCCCAGTTATGAAGCGGGTGCTTGTTTTTCAGCAGCCCCTCTCGATTACATCAGCACGGCAAACATATATCCCGTCCCAACCATCAGAACATTGCTCATGCTGTGCATTAAAATGGGATATAAAACGCTGCGGCTTTCCTGATAGGCCATACCCTGTACGGTACCTATCGCAAAGGCATAGAATAACTGCGATACATTCGCATCCGCGGCAAAAGGATACAGGGTCCATTTTATATGTGCGATTGAAAATAAAAGGGAAGCTAAAAGGACTTCCAACGTAATACTCCATTTTAGTTTTACGCTTTTCCCCAGTATATGGATCAGCACCGTAACAGGCAGTGCACGATACAATATTTCCTCGGCGGTTCCGCTCAAAAGCAGTTGAAAGCCCAGGGTTCCAAGAACATTTCTTTGATTCAGCGCGAAATCATAGGTAAGGGGCTGGCTGTGGGTGTACATAAGTATATGGTAGATAAGTGATATCATCGTCAATGCGGCGGTAAAGATGATAAGATACCGCATTCCCTTTTGCCGGTCCCCGCACTGAAAGCCAAAGTTGTCTTTCAGTAGCCGGCTTAATACCGCAACAACAGCAAGCCCAACAAGAAGCAGGATCAGATGGTGAACGGATTGCCGGGCAAAAATATTATCGGGGTCAAATTTTTCATAGGAGAATAAATCCGCAATTGCCCCTCCGGCTTTACCGGCAAATTCCTGAACAATCAACAGCGCGATAACCGCGAGAATAACATAGCACGGTTTATCAAGCTTACAAAATCCGGGCTTTAACATTTGGTATTTGATCTCTCCTTTCCGGTCCCGTTTAACGGCTGAATTTCGATACTTGCGGTTTCACCGGCGACAGACGTTTGTGGTTTTATTTTTATTATACAGCCTCATAGAGCGGTCAGTTACCCTATTTGACATCGCCGAGACAGTTTTTTCCTGCAAGCACATCCTCGAGCATAATGCGGACAGCTTTTTCCGGTTCCTCAAAAATGGGGCTGTGGGCAGACTCCCGGAATAAGTAAAAGCCTTTCACGGGCGCCTGCAATTGTTTGAAATAGGACTCCGCCAGTATATATGACACGGTATAGTCATAGATACCGCTGAAAAAATACGCCGGAATCTTCAGTTCCGGAACCATGCAAACCATATCGGTCTCGTTCAGTTGCCGTCTTAAGTCCGTTGTTCTGTTCAGCGCCGCCTTGCCGCGCCATATGTTTATCTTTTCCGCCAATGTATATGCCCGGCACTGCATTACCGGCAAAAAGATCCCGGTAAAAACGGATCTCATGTTGTGCATCGTTCCGATACCGAGATCGTGCATAGTTTCATCACGGAGCGGCAGATTTGCCAGATATTCTGAATAGTCTTTCATTTTTCTTAACTTTGCCTGATTCCCGTTTGCTTTATATTGTGACAGCATATACTGGTATGCCATTTTTTCAGATTCCTGCTGCTGTGAAACCTGCGCAACTCCTATATAGGCATGATATAATTCCGGAGCGCGCGCAGCGGCCTGGATTCCAAGAAACGTACCCCAGGAATGCGCCATTAAATAGATTTTTTCCTGGCCAAAGCGTTCGCGCAGGTAGTCTGTCACAGTGATAACATCGGCAGTCAATTGCTCCGCTGTTACGCTCCTGCAGGCACTCTCTGACAGATAGGAAAGTCCGCTTCCCCGTTGCTCCCAATAGCAGACCGTAAATTCTTCTTCGAATTTCGCCATGTATTTTTCAGCCCAAAAATACTCCGGCATTCCCGGACCCCCGTGCACAAACAACACCACCGGGTTGTTTATGCTTTTCCCTCTAATAAAAATTCCCTGCCTGACGTCGTTTATTTCCACAAAGGTCCTCTCGGAGATGCTCCCCGCGATTTCTTCTTTGTTCACATCGAGGAAGGGCTGAGGTTTTCCGGGGCTCAATATCAATAAAATGCCTGTAAGGAGCAGCAAACAGGCTGGTAAAGCACAGAGGATTCTAACCATTATTATCGCAATCCTTCTTATAATTTTCGATATATAGGGTGTCTTTTTCATGCTTTGATTCCCCTTATCCCTGATTATTACGAATAAAGTCTTCTATCTTTTCTTCCCAATTCTGATCATAGTGGACGTATTTCATCGTTACAATGGAGGAGAGGCCATGTACAAGCGCCCACATGGAAATGACAGCGTCGTTAATTTTATTGATTGGAAACCCCATTTTTTTCAAGACGCGCTGAGCCACATTACGGAAAAGCTGAAACGGGGGAAAGTCGCTTTCACCGTCGCCATTCATTGAGAGATCAATCTCCATGCAGGGCTGAGAGAATAGGAACGAAAAATACTGAGGATGATGAAGGAAAAACAGGACGTAGGTTTTCCCGATCTGTATAAGCTGGTCCGGATCATCGGGACAGGAACCTGTCCGTACCGTATCTTCCAGCGCTTCCATAAATTGAGCCGTTACATATGCCTGCATTTCTTTCAGCAGGTCTTCTTTATTCAGGAAGTGACTGTAAGGCGCAGCGTGACTTACACCGCATAGAGCCGCCACTTTCCTTAACGAAAAACTGCTTTCCCCTTCTTTATTGATAAGATCAATACCGGCTTCCAGCAGCTCATTTTTCAAGTTACCATGGTGATACCGCTTATCCATTAACTATAACCTCCTATAATCTTGACACCGTAAAGATCATAACGCATGATCTTTACGGTGTCAAGATGGTGACGGCAAAATATTTTATAAATAATCAGGCGTCAAAAAAGTCCCAATTCCCACACTTCGGATGTGAGCGTTCATAAGGATAAACCGGCAAACCCATATAAAATAAAGGAGGTGGTTGCTTATGATG
>DATMYB010000383.1:0-2152 GCA_035561215.1 Syntrophomonas sp.
ACAGATTATGTACGTTTGGGTTCCCGGCATGTTAAAATAATCATAAGTATCTATCAAATTGAAGGTAAATGGGGGATGGTTTTGCAACTTTCCAACGAAGACATTATTGCGCTGCTGCAGTATTCGTTTGTACGAATCGACGGGGCCTGGTTTTTGGCGCTGGCTAAAAGTTATGGCCTGGAAACGGCCTGGAATGCCGATGTGGAAGCCTGGAAGCAGTTTTCTTATTTGTTCGGGAAAAAGCTTCGTCAGGAACATATCAAGGAGCCGGTGTGGCCGGAGAGTTTTCTGGAAGCCATGGAAATACTGAGCAAGGTGCTGAAGATCGAAGGACGGAAGATAACCCAGGAAGACGACCGCATTATTGTCAGGGTAACCGAGTGCGAGACCCAGAAGGCCATTGCCAAAGCCAATGTAGCCGATTGCGGCATCGTAACCGTACATACCTATCAAGGATTGGTGCAAGGGTTGTTTGACAAAGAGGTCGCGGTCGCGGTGGAACATACCCAGAATCTGAATCACGGCGATCCTTGCTGTGAGGTAGTGATCAAACGCTCGCGGTAGACGTTTTGCCGAGGCCGCTTCATCTCCGGTTATACGGTTGGGAGAGATGATCGCCAGGACATTGGAGTATCATTTTCATCCCGGGAAATAGGCGAAAGTGTGCACCATTCACTGTTACCAACGGTTTTACAGAAATTAGCCCCGGTGTGACCGGAGAAATATCGCAACGCAGACAGTAAAAAAACGGCTGCCGATCATGAGACCGGCAGCCGTTTGCGCGCTTAAGCGATTATTTCACTCTTTCCCAAATGGCCGCGGCGCCGTGGCCATGACCTATGCACATGGATTCGACGATGTAGTCTACATCGGCAAAATCGGGATCCTTAAACATATAGAAGATATCGCAGGCGATTCTGGCACCGGTGCAAGCCAGCGGATGGCCGATGGAAATACCGGAACCCCATACATTGGTCCGGTCTTTCGGCAGATTCAACGCCATATTGCAGCAATAATAAGCCTGGGAGGCAAATGCCTCGTTGACTTCCCAAAGGCCGATCTGATCCATGGTCATGCCGGCTCTCTTCAATACCTTGGGAATGGCCAGGGCCGGACCGACACCCATAATATCCGGATCCAGACCGATTACGGCCCAGTTCTTCAATTTCATAACCGGTTTTTTATCCAGCGCTTTGGCGCCTTCAGCAGTGGCCAGCACCACGCCGGCCGCCGCATCATTAATCTGGGAAGCGTTGCCAGCGGTAACCGTGGCTTGGTCATCCTGAGCGAAAACCGGCGCCATCGCCGCCAGGCTTTCCATAGTGGTTTCAGGACGAACGCCCTGATCGCGGGCTACGCAAAACTCCACCAGTTCCTCGCCTTTTTCAGCAGCAGCCTTGGCCAGATGATCGCTGGCGATATAAGCTCCGTCTCTTTTGACTTCGCCTTTGGCGCTCTTGGCGGGAACCTTGGCGATGATGGGAATGATGGCGTCTTTGGTTTTGCCCAAACCGCCGTTGGCCGCTTGCGCAGCTGCACATTTGGCATGAGAATCACAAGCTAACTGGTCCTGCATTTCACGGGTAACGCCAAAACGGCGGGCAACCACTTCAGCAGTGTGGCCCATATTGATGGATCTTAAGTCCATGTATTGGCCCATGTCAGGATGTACATCGGCCCCGGATCCCATCGGAATATGGGACATGTGCTGGGCGCCGCCGGCAAATTCAACCTCTCCGCCCCAACCGGTTGTCATCATAGAAGCGGCAAAGGAAATGGCGTTCAGGCCGGATGCGCAAAAACGGTCAACCGTACATCCGGGTACATCATAAGCTCCGCCGGAAAGAATCCAGGCCAAACGTCCCTGGTTCAGACCTTGTTCCATAAAAGCATTGGCAGTGGCAGCCCAGACTACGTCATCAATGAGTTCAGCTTGTTTGGCTTTGTCTTCACAATCGATTCTTTTTCTCAATTCCTTCATTACAATGGCTGATAATTCATCAGCGCGGACATTGGTGAACCAGGATTGTTTTCCTGCACGGGCGACAGCCGTACGTGCAGCTTCCACCACAAACACATCTTTCATATAAACGGTATCCTCCTTAAATTTTAATCTGCTGTAAAAATGCTTATTTAACTGATGATCATTCGC
>DATMYB010000384.1:0-2914 GCA_035561215.1 Syntrophomonas sp.
AAGCAGTTGATTCAATAGCATGATATAAATATAATATGATGATTAGAATTTTACTACGTACCAAATGCCGAAGCGTTTCCTGTTTATGGTGGCCGAGTTTATTCCGCCAAACAAATACCATAAGATCTTCGTTGAGAAATGGTATCTCATTTTATTCCAAATTAAGGATCGGGCAGTATACGTTGACTACATCGTAGACTGTAAGCAGGATTATGGTTGGCTGGTAAGATAATGCCCTCCCCCACTTATCGTGGGATTTTTTCTTCTATGATTGGCTAAAATATCCCTATACATTTTTTAGAGGGGTGGTCTACTTGTCAACAACATCAATCCCGAATCACCTGATACGTGAAAAATCTCCATATCTCCTCCAGCATGCAAATAACCCTGTGGATTGGTACCCCTGGGGCGAAGAGGCGTTTGTCAAGGCCAAGGCGGAGGATAAGCCTATCTTTCTCTCCATCGGCTATTCAACCTGCCACTGGTGTCATGTAATGGCCCACGAGTGTTTTGAAGATGGGGAAGTGGCGGAATTATTGAATCGTTCTTTTGTTGCGATTAAGGTAGACCGGGAGGAACGACCTGACATAGATCAGGTTTACATGACGGCATGTCAAGGCTTGACCGGGCACGGAGGCTGGCCGCTGACCATCATTATGGATGCGGACCAGCGGCCTTTTTACGCAGCTACGTATTTGCCGAAAAACAGCCGCGGTTTTATGCCGGGTTTAACGGAAATACTTACCGGGACAGCGCAGGCTTGGGCAGACAGCAAGGAAGAGCTATTGCAAGCAGGTCGGAAGATAAGTCAATGGTTGCAAGATCTGAATAAGCAGCCGGACGACAGTCAGCCGCAGACTTTTGAGCGGAGTTTGCTGGATGCGGCCTATCACCAGTTTGAACGCAATTTTGACAGGGAATGGGGCGGTTTCGGTTCTGCGCCCAAGTTTCCCTCTCCCCACAATATGCTGTTTTTGCTGGGTTATTATCAGGCCACGCAAACAGAGAAAGCATTGCAGATGGTGACCAAGACGCTGCAGTGCATGTATCGCGGCGGCATTTACGATCATATTGGTTTTGGCTTTGCCCGTTATTCAACCGACCGTTATTGGTTGGCGCCGCATTTTGAAAAAATGCTTTACGACAACGCGTTGCTGGCCATGGCTTTTCTGGAATGCTATCAAATTACTGAGGATGGTTTCTATGGAGAAGCGGCCCGGGAGATTTTCAGTTATGTACGGCGGGATATGACCGGACCGGAAGGGGGATTTTATTCCGCGGAGGATGCCGATTCCGAGGGCGAGGAAGGCAAGTTTTATCTGTGGAGCCGTGAAGAAATCGAAGCGGTGCTGGGAGAACAGGCGGAACCCTGGGCGGCAGCATACGATATCACCTCAGCGGGAAACTTTGAGGGAAAAAATATTCCTAATCTGATTCACACCCGGGAATTTTTCAAAATACGGAAATCAATGGAGACGGAGCGGCAAAAGCTCCTTGCTTTTCGTTCCCAACGACCCCGGCCCTTGCGGGACGACAAAATTCTGACCGGTTGGAACGGGCTGATGATTGCCGCCATGGCCAGGGGAGCCCGTATTTTGCAGGAGGACATTTATTTACAGGAAGCCTGTCGGGCGGCGGATTTTATCGACCGCAACCTGCGCCGCGACGACGGCCGGCTGCTGGCCCGCTACCGGGACGGACAGGCGGAATATCCGGCTTACGCAGCAGATTACGCCTGCTTTATATGGGGCTTGCTGGAATTGCATGAAGCGGTTGGCGGTGACCGGTATCTGACGTTGGCCCGACAGCTTAATCGGGATCTGCTGGGGTATTTTTGGGATGAAAAGGCCGCGGGACTGTTTTTCTACGGTCATGATGCGGAACGGCTTTTGTCCAGACCCAAAGAAACATATGACGGAGCGATCCCTTCTGCCAATGCGGTGGCCGCCCTTAATTTTCTGCGTCTGGCTGAAATTGATGGAAGCCTTGATTTAGCAGCAAAAAGCCGGCGGATGCTGGACAACTTGACCGGACAAATTGCGGAGCAGCCGACGGCCTATTCCTTCTGGCTGTTGGCGGCGTTATACGAACTTTTCCCGCACAGCAGTGTTTTATAGGCGGAAGGATATATCCAAGTCAAACTGGTTGAGGTAGAAATTAGCTTCTGTGCTATAATGAGCCTAAACAGCCGATTTAATATGCGAGGAGGAATGTAAATGGATACCAGAACTTGTATAAAAGAGCGCCGCAGCATGAGAAAATTTACCGAACAGGAAGTGAGCGACGAGCAGTTGCGGGAACTGATGGAAGCAGTGCGCTGGTCGCCTTCCTGGGCCAATACCCAGTGCTGGGAAGTCGTGGTGATAAAAGACCAAGCCCGCAGAGAGCAACTGGCCGCTCTGCTGTCGGATAAAAATCCGTCTACCAAAGCGGTGCTGCAGGCTCCGCTGTTACTGGTGATGTGCGCCCGACTGGAAACCGCCGGTTATGAACACGGAGAAGGCGCGGCCCATACTGTGGCTACCAACAAAGGCGACTGGTTTATGTTCGATCTGGGCATTGCCTGTCAGAATGTTTGTTTGGCCGCTTATGACATGGGCCTGGGAACCGTACATATCGGGCATATTAAACACAAGGAAATCGATAAATGGTTGGGACTGCCGGAAGGAGTATGCTCGGTGGAAGTGATTCCGGTGGGTTATCCGGCCAAGGAGGGTAAAGCCCCCGGTCGCAGACAAATTGAGGATTTCGTCCATTACGAAAAATTCAGCGGAAAATAGACTTGTACTCTGTCAACCCTAAGTCTGCATATTATTTGTCGAGGAAAATTTCTGCAGGGCAAGGCGGAGGATTGAGCAATACTGGATGTATTGCGATTGACGACAACGTAGCCATGCAGAAATTTAACCGACAA
>DATMYB010000385.1:0-2635 GCA_035561215.1 Syntrophomonas sp.
TAGTCGATCAATATTTAATTTCTTTCACGGAATAAAATTTTTACCCATAACTATAAAAATTTTTCAGGAGAAGATAAATGGTCTTTTCATGTAGAAAGTTGCAATAAAAGAAGGGGGAAGGAGAGAAACACATGGTCGTCAGCGCATCCGGCGCCGGATCTTACTACCGTAAAAATTTGGATAGCAAACAATGGCATTTCTGTAAAAAATGTTCCCGGTGGCCCACCAGCAACTACAAGGTTTCCTACACAAAGCCCGCTGAAGAGGAATTGTGTCCTGAATGCAAATCCCTGACTCAAACAGGAGACGGAAAATAACCGACCATAGCCCTATTTTTTCAGGGAGATTTCATCGTTGCCAACGACGTTACGGTGGAAGCAGGTTTGCGGCGGTACCAACAGGGCAACCTTATATTGTACGAGGAGAGGTAACGTTCTTGTCTCCTAATGAAGAAGGAATTAGTGCCGTTGCCATCATAGATCGTGTGGTAGACTGATGCAACCATAAAATGATGACAAGAAAGCGAGGATAATAACATTGACGAAAAAATTATTTACATCTGAATCTGTAACTGAAGGACATCCTGATAAAATAGCGGATCAAATCTCCGATGCCCTTCTTGATTCCATATTGGCCCAGGATCCCTTTGCCCGGGTGGCAGCGGAGACCCTCGTAACCACCGGATTGGTGCTGGTATCCGGAGAAGTCACCACGGAGTGTTATGTTGATATTCCTAAACTGGTCAGAAGTACGATTAGAGATATCGGCTATACCCGGGCAAAGTACGGCTTTGACTGTGAAACCTGCGCGATTTTGACCGCATTAGACGAGCAATCGGGGGATATTGCCATGGGCGTTGACCAGGCCCTGGAGGCCAAGCGCGGTGAAATGAGCGAT
The DNA here is from genome assembly GCA_035561215.1 of Syntrophomonas sp. Taxonomy (GTDB): domain Bacteria; phylum Bacillota; class Syntrophomonadia; order Syntrophomonadales; family Syntrophomonadaceae; genus Syntrophomonas_B. Next base: position 898 of record DATMYB010000385.1, read on the forward strand.
GCCGAAGTGGCGGCCATCGGCGCCGGCGATCAGGGCATGATGTTTGGGTATGCTACCAATGAAACCGCGGAGTATATGCCCATGCCGATCATGCTGGCCAGTAAAATGGCTATGCGGCTGACCGAGGTTAGAACAGAAGGCATCATCCCTTATCTGCGTCCCGACGGAAAAACCCAGGTGACAGTGGAATACGAAGACGACAAACCTGTGCGGGTTGACACGGTAGTGGTTTCCACCCAGCATCATCCCGACGTAAGTCTTTCCACCATTGAAAGCGATATTATCGAACAAGTGATCAAAAAAGTGATCCCGGCGAACCTACTGGACAAGGACACCAAATACTTTGTCAATCCTACCGGCCGTTTTGTAATCGGCGGCCCTCAGGGGGATTGCGGACTGACAGGCAGAAAAAACATTGTCGATAGTTACGGCGGTATGGCTCGTCACGGCGGTGGGGCGTTTTCCGGAAAAGATCCGACCAAGGTCGATCGTTCGGCCGCTTATGCAGCCAGATACGTGGCCAAAAACATGGTGGCAGCCGGCGTGGCTGACCGGCTGGAAGTACAGCTGGCGTACGCCATCGGAGTTGCCCACCCGATCTCGATATCGGTGGAAGCGTTTGGGACCAACAAAATACCCCTTGAAAAAATCGTGGCTTTGATCGAAGATCATTTTGATTTGCGTCCGGCGGCCATCATTAGAGATTTGGATCTAAGACGTCCCATATACAAAAAAACAGCGGCGTACGGTCATTTCGGACGCAATGAAAATGAATTCACTTGGGAAAGAACTGACAAGGCCGACGCCGTCAGAAAATCAGCCGGCTTATAATACGTTGGTTGGGAACGTGAAACTTTTCAAAAGGCGGGGATAACCCCGCCTTTTCACTATGGGTTAAAACCGGTTGATCGACGAAACAAAAACCCACCCGCTAGGCGGGGAAAGCAAAAAACGGTCAGGCATCACGCTTAATGAACAATGGCAAAAGCTTTCCAAGGAGGAAAGACGTTACCTGGGTGATATTTCCATAAGGATACTATAAATAGCATCAAGGTTTCCTGTAATGAAACGCTTAACACCCAATAATGCTCGCAAACGCGTTTTAATCTGTTATTATACGAAGGAGGTAATGGAAGAATTGCTGGCGATAATCGATAGATTTGAAGGCGATATGGCTGTCTGTGAGCAAGACGACCATAGCATAGTTAATATAGCGCGAAAAAGGATACCGTCCGCAGCCCGGGAGGGAGACGTGCTGGTGTTGGGAGAAATCATTACGATCGATGTGGAGGAAACGGAAAAACGTAAAGCCCAGCTAAAGGAACTGACCGAGGATCTATGGGAATAGGGGCAAAACCAGACGTCGCGTTTCGTGCATTTCCGTATGGCGCACTTTTACCCAATCCCGGCAGGCTGAACCATAATTGCGTATGCGGGAAACATTTGCTAGTGTACTGTACCATTCACTTTTGGATAAAGGACGCAGGATGAATTTTCAGTCTGCAAGGGGTCGTCACTCAGCATAGCCGTAGCTATGGTGAGCGACGACAACACAGCAGATGGAAATTCAGGCAAGTCATTTGCCGAAATGTGAGTGGTACAGTACACTAGGTGCGAAAATATTCACAGGGAAGTGTGTATAGTTATGCACAGCTCCGGTATGCATAAAGCAAAGAGTCGGTTTGACAGTTATGGCAAAGGCACCCTATATTTTATCCAATAGATTACGATTCCAAAG
>DATMYB010000386.1:0-9299 GCA_035561215.1 Syntrophomonas sp.
TTTAGGTTATCCGCCGAGAAAAATTTTTGCAGGGCAAGGCGGAGGATTGAGCAATACTGGACGTATTGCGATTGACGACAACGAAGTCCTGCGAAAATTTAGCCGGCGGGAAGCAAAGTTTTAGGTGACGCAGGCTACTAGGCTATATCAATACGATCAGGTTTGATTTATATTATTTTGACCGGATGTCTTAAAACCGTCTTCAGTTTGTCCGGCGAGCTTTTGCGCGGGTCGCTCAGATAGATCTCGTGATGAAATCTTTCCGGGCTAAGGTCCACAGCCAATCCCTGCTGCTGCGCAAAGGTATCCATGGCCGCAACTGTCGCCGGCTCGTCGTCATAAGCGCCGATATGCATGCACTGCACGCACAACCCCTCATCATAGGTAAAAAACTCCGCCCGGCTGAAATCTGTTTTCTTCTTTTTGGCCGCCTCCCCCACCGCCCATTCAAAGTCTGCTTCGGCTACGAATTCCGGCAGCCGAATCGCGGATATCCAGGCGAATTTGTCTTTGTGGCGGTAGTCAACACCCGGTTCATCCTGCATCCACCAGAAGCCTTCCAGCGGCGGTACCACGTATTCAAAATAGCCCTCGATTTTGTGATCTCCCTTGTAGCTCATTTTGATGGTAAAGGCAATCCCGTACAGCAGATTTATGGCGGTTTGATATTCCCCGCCCGCTTCATTGGGGTCGCCGCATCCTCTGACCGCCACAAAATTCATCGGCGGGACGGTAATGATCTGGGGCTGGTTCTTGGGAAGATAGAACTCCTTGTATTCTTTCTTGTAATCAAATGCCATCGTCATTCACCTCTAATTTATATTTTGACAGACTACTATTATCATATCATACGTAAAACACTCAATTGTCACTCAGAAGTTACACATGACTAACCGCGCATGGTATAATGATATAGAAGCATCTTTAGACAGTTAATTACCCGGAGGAGGTAAATGCAATGGAAAAAGCTAAACTACGCGTGGAAGGCATGGCCTGCGGTCATTGTGAAATTGCCGTGCAGGATGCGGTGCGAAAGCTGCCCGGAATTAAGAAAGCCAAAGCCAGCAAGCGCAAAAAAGAAGCCGTGGTTGACTATGACGTTTCCCTGGTATCGCTGGAGCAAATCATCGCCGCTATCAACAACACAGGCTATCGTGTGATTCCATAAAGCTATGCAGCATATATTCTGGAGAAAAATCTTGCCATAAAACATGTTTTATCTTTTAGTGACTTTTGATATGTGGCTGCTTCCGCGTCAAGGAAGCATTGACATGACAGAACTTGAAGCGGATGAAAACTCCGCCATACATCTCAATACAGGTGGCTGCAGAGGCAGCCACTCTTCCGGCATGACTTTATTTCCTTTTTTCGCCCGCACTCTCCCTTTTCTTCAAAAGCAAAACCGGATATTATATACATATAAAAAATGAACACTCGGGAAATGAGGCGTAATATATTGAAAGACACGGTAAAACGTATTTTGGTGGAGAAGAAACCAGGCTTTGATGTGGAGGCTCAGCATTTGTGCCGCGATCTCCAAGAGAATCTGGGCATTGCCCGGCTGGAAAAGGTCAGAATTATCCACCGTTACGATATGGCAGGCATCTCCGCTTCGGCCTACGAACAGGCCAAGACTACTATTTTCTCTGAACCTAATATGGATTTTGTTTATGATGAAAACCTTGAAATAGAACCGGGCGTAAACTATTTCGCCATGGAGTATCTGCCGGGGCAGTATGATCAGCGTGCCGATTCGGCCGCTCAGTGCGTCCAGCTGCTGACCCAGGGAGAACCGCCGGTCATTCTTTCCGCCAAACTCATTCTATTGTACGGAGACATTTCGCCTGAAGACCTCCGCAGGATAAAGGATTACTGCATCAATGCCGTCGATTCCAGGGAAGCTTCCCTGGATAAACCCGCCATACTGGCGGCGGAAACCGTCGTTCCCCGCGACGTACCGATCCTGGATGGTTTTATTGATATGGATGCAGCAGCGCTACCCGCCTATCAGGAAAAGCTGGGCCTGGTCATGAGCCCTGAAGATTTCAAATTCTGTCAGGCCTATTTTCGCGACCAGGAAAAACGTAATCCCTCCCTCACCGAACTGAAAGTCATCGATACCTATTGGTCCGATCACTGCCGCCATACCACTTTTATGACCAGCATCGACCAGGTCATGATCGAGTCCGACGGTCTGGGGCAGCCGGTACAGTCGGCCTATGAGGAATATTTGCAGGGGCGGGAACAGGTATACGGCTCCGAAGAACGACCGGTCTGCCTGATGGACATTGCCGTACTGGGCATGAAAAAGCTGAGAAAAGAAGGCAAGCTGCAGGATCTCGATCTTTCCGAAGAAATCAACGCCTGCAGCATCGTCGTGGAAGCCGATATAAACGGCCGGAAGGAAGACTGGCTGGTAATGTTTAAAAATGAGACCCATAACCATCCCACCGAGATCGAACCTTTCGGCGGCGCCGCCACCTGTTTGGGAGGCGCCATCCGCGATCCCCTTTCGGGCCGGGTTTATGTATATCAGGCCATGCGGGTAACCGGCAGCGGCGACCCGCGCGCCACCATCGACCAGACACTGCCGGGCAAATTGCCCCAGCGGAAAATTACCACCGGCGCGGCTGCCGGCTACAGTTCCTACGGCAACCAGATCGGCCTGGCCACCGGCCAGGTAGCGGAGATCTACGATGAAGGCTTTATCGCTAAACGCATGGAAGTCGGAGCCGTCATCGGCGCCGGCCCCAAAAGCAGTGTGGTTCGCTCTACGCCCACCCCGGGAGACGCAGTCATTTTGCTGGGCGGCAGAACTGGGCGGGACGGCTGCGGCGGCGCTACCGGTTCCTCGGTGGAACATACGGAAGCGTCGATTTACACCAGCGGGGCGGAAGTGCAGAAGGGGAACGCGCCTACCGAACGCAAAATCCAGCGTTTGTTCAGAAACCCTCAAGCCAGCCGGCTCATTAAAAAATGCAACGACTTCGGCGCCGGCGGCGTTTCGGTGGCCATCGGAGAATTAACCGAGGGACTGGTGATCCAGTTGGACACCGTTCCTAAAAAATATGAAGGTTTGGATGGAACCGAGCTGGCCATTTCCGAATCCCAGGAAAGAATGGCGGTAGTGGTAGCTCCGGAAAACGCCGTCCGCTTCATTGAACTGGCCGCGGATGAGAACCTGGAAGCCACTGCCGTCGCCGTCGTAACTGCGGACCGGCGGCTGAAGATGAGCTGGCGCGGTCAAACTATCGTCGACATCGCCCGTGATTTTCTGGACACCAACGGTGTCAGGCAACATACCGCAGTCCATGTAACGGAACCGAATGCCGAAGCAAACTATTTTAAATCCAGGACCAACCCTATGGCCGCAGATATAAAGGAAGCCTGGCTGGAGAATTTACGTGATCTGAACGCCTGCTCCCAGCGCGGTCTGGTGGAGTGCTTCGACAGCACCATCGGAGCCGGCACGGTACTGATGCCTTTTGGCGGTCAGTATCAAGCCACTCCCGCCGTAGGCATGGCGGCCAAACTGCCGCTGGAATCCGGCGACACCAATACCGGCACCATCATGACTTACGGCTACAACCCTCAAATCGCCAGGTGGAGTCCCTTCCACGGCGCCTTGTACGCAGTGGTGGAAGCCGTCGCCAAAATCGTGGCCATGGGCGGCGACTACCGCACCGTTCGTCTAAGCCTGCAGGAATATTTCGAGAAGCTGGGAACGGACAGCCGCAAATGGGGCAAACCCTTCGCCGCTTTATTGGGGGCTTATCACGCCCAGATGCAACTGGGTATCCCCGCCATCGGCGGCAAGGACAGCATGTCCGGCACTTTTATGGACTTGAATGTTCCTCCCACCCTGGTGGCTTTCGCCGTGGCCGCGACGGACATTCGGAGATTGATTTCGCCGGAATTCAAAGGCGCCGGCAGCCAGATCGTTTATATTCAAATTCCTCGCGATGAATACGAATTGCCGGATTTCCATGTGCTGCGTTCGGCTTATGAACGGGTCACCGCCTTGATTCGCAGCGGCCAAATAACCGCCGCTTATCCCGTACGCAGCGGCGGCATTGCCGAAGCGGTCAGCAAAATGGCTTTCGGCAACCGCATCGGCTTCGCCCTGGAAGATCAACCCTCCACTCCGGACGCACTGCCAGCGCTGCTGTTTGCCCCGGACTACGGCAGTCTGGTAGTGGAAATGCTCCCCGATGTGGATATAAAGTCAGCTTTGGACGGCGTCCCTCATCGCCGGCTGGGGCGGACGACCGATACTGAAATGATAACCAGCAGCAACATGACTCTCAGTCTGCGGGAAGCCCAGGCCGTGTGGGAGTCTCCTCTGGAAAGCGTGTTCCCCACGCTGACGCCGGTTCCGAATAAACCCGCGCCCCCCGCCTTTTCCTTTGACCGGCGCGGCCGGGCCAAATCAAGCATGACTGTAGCCAAGCCGCGGGTGCTGATTCCGGTATTTCCCGGCACCAACTGCGAGTATGACACCAGGAAACGCTTTGAGTTGGCCGGCGCCCAAGCCGATATCTTTATTGTAAGAAACCTCACCCCGGCCGCCGTCGAAGACTCCATTCAGGCCATGGCGGCCCGGATCAAGGAAGCGCAAATCATTGCTATTCCGGGCGGGTTCAGTGCCGGTGACGAGCCGGAAGGCTCGGGCAAATTCATTGCCGCTTTCTTCCGCAGCCCCCGTATCCGCGACGAAGTGATGGAAATGCTGAAAAACCGCGATGGTCTGATGTTGGGCATCTGCAACGGTTTTCAGGCCCTGATCAAGCTGGGGCTGGTGCCTTACGGCGAGATTCGGGACATCGACCCGAATCAGCCCACCCTGACCTATAACCAGATCGGACGCCATATGTCCCGCATGGTCACCACCCGAGTAGCTTCGGTGTTGTCTCCCTGGCTGGCCAATGTACAGGTAGGGGATCTGCATCATATCGCCGTCTCCCATGGAGAAGGACGGTTCGTGACCGGTGAGGAGGATATGCAGCGCATGATCGCCAACGGCCAGATCGCCACCCAGTATGTGGATGACGGAAGACAGCCCTCCTACGACATCCGTTGCAACCCCAACGGCTCCGATTATGCGGTGGAGGCCATTACCAGCCCCGACGGCAGGATTTTGGGGAAAATGGGTCACTCGGAAAGAATCGGCGCCAATCTTTATATCAACATCCCCCGAGAAAAAGACCAGCGCCTGTTTGAAGCCGGAGTAAACTATTTTAAATAACTCACTTAAATTTTACAGTTTATTAAAGTTTATTATAGAAGCATTAAATTCCTAATATATGCTGGCTGGCCCGCAGTACTATACCGAATTGACAGAAAATAGTTTACTATACCATAGCGAGCGCGCTCATAAAAAATCATCCCCCTGCCAGCTCCGGGCCGAGGGATGATTTCGTTGCTTTATAGTAAACGGTGTGGCTGAAAACGCTTACCCGCACCTAAAACTGACCCCGAAAGTCCCCCGGGGATAAACCCATTTCACGATCCCTTTGTTCCAGCACATCACCCGGCAGGTGCCGCACTCCAAACAACCCGCATAGTCAAAGGTCATCTCCCCGTTCTTATCCAGCTTGTACAGCACCGCCGGGCACACATACAGGCAGGGTTTTTCCTGGCATCGGGCGCAGATGATTTTGTCAATCACGATATGCGGCTCTTCTTCATCCACATTAAACCGGTTGAGACCTAACAACTCCGGAGCCGGTATCTTTTCTACGCTCATAATTTCATCCCCTTCCAGCCCAGCCTGATCAACTGCCAGAACGAGAGATCATTGGCTTTAATCAGTTTCATTACGTCTTTTCTCAGCTTGCCCGGCACTGCTCCGGTCACCGTAAACAGATGGGCCAACACTCCCTCCGCCAGATCAGGAACTTTATCATAGAGCCAGGGGGTCTCCAACAGATCAAAGTACCCATCCGCTGCCTGCATGGTCGGCAAGAGTTTGATGTTGTCCAGTTGTTTCATATATTCAGGCCCTATTGCCGCCGGGTTATCTGCGTTTATGATCCCTCGGGCCGCGGCTATGCCGCTGAGGATAGCCAGATCAATGCCCCGGATGGAATAGCCGGTATTGATCACAAACCCGGCGGCGTCCCCTACCATCAAAAAGCCTTCCCGGTACAGCTTTTTTGGTATACTTCTGTAGCCGGCTTCACCGACCAGATGGGCGCTGTATTCTATGGTCTGTCCTCCTTCGAGTAAGGGATAAATGGAAGGATGCATTTTGAGTTCCTGGAAGATCTCATGCACTGATCTTTTTTTATGCCCTGCTTCCTGGGGGGTGAATACGCATCCCAGGGAGACGCTGTCTTGATTGGTATACAGGAAACCGCCGCCGTGGATGCCTTCGGTGCATCCCAGCAGCATGCGAGCCGCGCCTTCGCCTTCTTGGAGATGGAAGCGCTGTTCGATTACATCTGCCGGCAGTTCAATGACTTCCTTGACGCCGACGCCGACGTTTTCCGCTCTGATCTCTCCCATCAAACCTGCCTGCTGGGCCATAAATGAATTTACGCCGTCAGCGGCAATCACTACGTCGGCATACATTTCGTCTGCTCCGGCCATGACGCCTACGATCTCTCCGTCTTGCTCGATCAACCGGTCCACTTTGATTCCGCAGGCCACCATAGCTCCTGCCTCTTCCGCTTTGTTCGCCAGCCATGCATCAAAGTTGGCCCGCAGGACAGTGTAGGACATGGGGACTTGGCCTTTCTGATGAAACGCTGGATTATAGTAGTCGATATTTACGCTTTGGTCTTTACTCAGCAGCATAATCTGCTCATGGGTGACTTTTCTCTCCAGGGCGGCTTCTTCCCATAGTCCCGGCTCCAACATTTCCAGGGCATAGGTATATAACCTGCCCCCGGTTACGTTTTTGCTGCCGGGGGTATCTCCCCGTTCTATGACCAGTACATTTTTCCCTGCCCGGGCCAGGGTATAGGCGCAGGCGCTGCCGGCCGGTCCGGCTCCCACGATTATCGCGTCGAATTTGTCTTCTACACTCAAATGATACCCACCCTTCGATCTATATATCGTTCCGAACTGCTCCTGACCTGATAATTATTTTTTCAAGGCTTCGGTTAAAAGGGGGATAACTTCGTACAAATCTCCGACAATGCCGTAATCGGCAGCTCTGAATATGGGGGCTTTTTCGTTGGTATCCACCGCTACGATAAGCTGGGCATCTCTGATCCCGAACACATGCTGCACCTGCCCGGATACGCCCATGGAGATATAGAGTTTGGGCTTAATCACCGCGCCGGATATGCCGATATACTGTTCTACCGGCAGCCAGTGTCTTTCTTCGGCGATGCCCCGGGTGCAGCCGATTTCGGCGCCGATTACGGCGGCCAGGTCTCTGGCTAACTGCATATCTGCTTCTTTATCTAAAGCCATGCCGACGCAAACTACGTTCTCGGCGCAGGATAGATCGGCTCCCTGTTTGACGATGGGGGCGGTCTCGAGCAGGCTTACGCGGGGATCGGCTTGGACTTCCAGGGGAACGATGGCGGCGGTTCCGCTTACGCTTTCAAATTTGCCGGCGGGGATGGTGACTACTCCTAAACCTGCTATGGCTTCGGTCTGCTGTACGGCGCCGCCATACTTCATGCTTTCGGTTACAAACTGGCCGTCCTGCCGGCTGATGGCGGTCACGTCGCTGACCATGCCGCAATTCAGGCAGCCGGCCACCCGGGCGGCGATATCTCTGCCCCGGGCGGTGGCGCCTACGGCGAAAAGCTCCGCTTCTTCCTTGATTAGCAGTTGGGCAATGGCTGGTCCGTAGTTTTCCGGTAATTGGCTGCCGCCCTGGAGGTGATAGATTTTATCGGCTCCGCAATCACTTAGGGCCTGGGCTTCTTTTTCCTCAAAGGTCAGGACGATGGCGGGTTGGCCGACGGCTTGGGCAAAGCCGATGATTTCTGCGGCCAGTCCTTTTTTATCGCTGTAGATATAGATGCCGGACATTATATAGCACACTCCTTTCTTAGGGCGGCTACCAGTTCTTTTACTTTGTCAGGGGCTTCGCCTGTTTTAAAGATGATGTTTTTGCGGTTCATAACGTAGCCTTGGGTTTGAACCACCTGAATTTTGGGGGTCAGATCGATCCCCAGATCTTCCGGTTTGAACTCGGTTACGGGCTTTTTGCCGGCGGCCATGACGGCTTTGAGTCCCGGGATGGGGGGATTGTTAATCTCCGGCAGTACGGCTATGACGGCGGGCAGCTCTGTTGTTACGGTCTGCAGGCAGTCGTCCAGTTTTCTTACCAAGGTTAAGGTATTCCCGGCAAGATCCATTTTGCATACGGAGGTCACCACCGGCCAGTCCAGCATGGCGCCGAGGCGGGGGGCGGTCTGGCGGGCGAAGGTGTCGCTGGCGCCTTCGGCGCAGATGACCAGACTGACGTCGTCAAGCTTTTTAATGGCGGCGGTCAGGGCGGCGGCAGTGACAGCTCCGTCAGCCTGGGGGGCAGCGGCGGCATTGACATAGACAGCTTCTTCCAGTCCTCGGGACAGGGCGTCTTTGAGGGACTGTTTGGCGCCGGGGGCGCCGAAGGTCAGCCCTGCTGCTTTTCCGTTCAGGACGGCAGCCATCTGCACGGCGGCTTCGATGGCGTTTTTGTCGTAGTCGCTGATTTTGCCTTTGGCTTTGCTCAGGTCTACCGACAAATCTGGATTGATCTTTATATCGGCTTCGTCTGCCACCCATTTGTAGCAGGCTATGGTTTTTGGCATTGGTATCGTTCCTTTCAGCAAAAGTAACGGCAGGAACAGAAAGAAATCTGCTCCTGCCTGTCATAAAACACTATGATCTTGTTTTCCAACCGGCATCGACTTTTAGACCGGTTTTATTAATGTAAGTATTTTCAACCATAAATACACAGGCAGATGCAATCACGTCCGGTTCTCCTACCTTTTTGGGAAAGCAATTAAATTCAATATCTTTGCTTATATCCACAAAGGGATTTTGTTCGGGGCTTTCAGTAATGCCGCTGCGAATAAATCCCGGCAGGATGCAATTACACCTTATGCCATAGGTTTCGTAAGCATCTCCGAGCACATCAGTCAAATGCACCAAGCCCGCTTTGGCCGTGGCATATCCTGAAATCCACGGATTGGATATAACGGCAGCCAAAGAAGCAATTTGGATGATATTTCCTCTCTCGCCCAGTTCGTTCGGCTGGTTTTTAGTCATTTCATATCCTGCCAAACGAGCAACATCGTAAGCTCCGATTAAATCAATATTTATTTCTTTAACAAAAGGCTCCAGTGGAC
>DATMYB010000387.1:0-2930 GCA_035561215.1 Syntrophomonas sp.
GGAGATAACTTCTATGAAAAAGATATACGGTTTTGAAACCGCTCCAAGCGGTTTGCTTCAAATAACCCCCGAACAGGCAACAATTGTTCAGAAGATCTATCGGCAATATCTCTCCGGCAAAAGCTTGGGCGGCATTGCCGATTTTCTTTTTGAAAAAGGTATCTCCTCACCATCCGGCAAAGAACACTGGGGCAGGTCAGTATTGGATGTCCTGCTTAGCAACTCAAAATATCTCAACGGAATTGTCAATTTTGATGACTATTTCGCGGTGCAGATTGAGAAAGGCAAACGAAGTAACATCGACGAGGACAGCAATAAGAGAAAGGCCACCCAGTACTATTCAAAGGATGTACTGAGTGGCCTTTTGATTTGTGAAGAATGCGGTGCAGTGTACTGGCGCATCACCCGTCCCTCCGGTGAAATTGTGTGGCGCTGCTCCAACAAGGTGAAACACGGCAAGCGCGTTTGTCAACATGCTCCTTCTATCCTGGAGGATGATTTGAAACGTGCGATCTGTGAGATTTTGGACATTTCTGAATTTGATCCGCAGACTGTAAAAGCGAACTTGGAATGTGCCCATGTTACCGCTAACGGAAGCCTGGTACCGGAGTTTATCCAACGGGAATACGTGGAAATGGGTCTATAAAAATGGCGAACTTTCTGCTATAATTAATCCAAAATGTGGGGGTGTTTGCTTGGAAGATTCAAAGAATAGTGACAATCTTGTGATGTATGTCATCGCAAAGGAGCAATACCTCACTGCCCTGTTGAACGAAGGAACAATCTCGCAGGATGAGTTTAACAAAATGGATCGCTTTTTATATGAGCGATTTCATATTGAAGGTACAAGTACAAGTGATTTCAATGCTGTTCGGACGGCAGTTGCTTCTCCTGTTCCAGTAGCTTCCAAAGCTGAAAAGAAGCAGGCACAGGAAGCACCGGTGGAAGATATCACCCCTGAAATCACGCAGCCTAAGTCCGTGGCTTTCGTTTCCCTCACTGAAGCCGTGCATGCCTGCGTAGAAGACGACTCCCCAGCCCATGTGATTCAAAGCTGGATGCGAAGCCCCAATACTTTGAAATTCCTTGGGCTATGGGAAAATACGCATAATTCAGACTTTAACCATGAGGGATATGTCGCATTGATGGAGAGACAAAAGGCGGGTTCTTTTTCAGTGACACCCAAGCAATGGATTGACCGGACAAATGCCATTGGCATGACTTCCAAGCAGGGCAAAACCGGCGGCACTTTCGCCCACCCCTTGATTGCCTGCGAATTTATGATGTGGCTTTCCCCAACCTACAAACTGACACTGCTGGAAATGCGTTCTGATATATAAGCAAAGGTGAGACGGAAATGAGCGAAGCGAAGCATCCCAAGGTTATGATCATACCGGCTGAAGCAGCGCAAACTGTTTCGGCTGATACTCATGCCTCTAAGCTCCGGGTTGCAGCTTACTGCCGTGTGTCCACCAGTTCCGATGAACAGCTATCCAGCTACCAGGCCCAATTGGAATATTACTTAGAAAAAGTAAAAAGCAATCCCCAGTGGGCTTTGACTGCCATCTATGCCGACCAGGGGGTCACTGGCACGTCAACGAAGCATCGGAAGCGCTTCATTCGTATGATTAAGGATTGTGAAAAAGGTAAGATTGACCTTATCATCACCAAGTCCGTCTCCCGCTTTTCAAGAAATACACTGGATGGGCTGGAGTACATCCGCAAGTTGAAAAGCATTGGCGTCGGCGTTTACTTCGAAAAGGAAAATATCAATACGCTGATTATGGATAATGAAATGATCCTTACATTTATGATGACCGCCGCGCAGGCGGAAAGCGAATCCATGAGCGGCAATGTCAAATGGGGACACCGAAAAAATTTCAAAGATGGAAAAGTGTATTACCACTACAACAATTTCCTTGGCTACCGGGAGGGCGAAGACGGAAAACCGGAGATTGCTTCGGAAGAGGCGGAGATAATAAAGCGAATCTTTACCCGCTATTTGCAGGGACAAAGTGTTGCTAAGATCATTACTGAATTGGAAGCTGACGGCATTAAAACGGTTCGTGGTAACACAAAATGGAGTGACGGTGTCATCCGAAACATGCTGACAAACGAAAAGTATATGGGCGACGCGCTGCTCCAGAAGACTTTTGTTTCGGACATCTTTACCCGGCGTTCCGAAAAGAATATGGGGCAGTTGCCGAAGTACTATGTCCAAGAGTGTCATCCGGCAATCATAGACAGCGAGACTTTTCAGCGAGTACAGGAGGAAATGGCACGAAGGTCAAGTCTACCACGAAAGTCGAATCACGGCAAAACCCAGCTTTCAAAGTACAGCAGCAAATATGCACTCAGCGAACGGCTTGTTTGCGGAACTTGTGGCGCGTTTTATCGCCGGGTTACTTGGACGCGAAGTAATGAGAAGAAAATCGTCTGGCGGTGCCTGGCGAGGCTGGAACTGGGAAAGAAATCCTGTGATGCCCCAACTGCAGTTGAGGAAACGCTACATCAGGCCATTGTGAATAGCTTGAACAGTCATACAGATAAAACTGTTTTCACAGAAGCTTTAATGGCTGCGGTGGAGATGGCATCCGATTCTGAGGTGGTACGAGAGCGATTAAGGCAATTGCTTGAGGATAAGAAAATAATAGTGGATGAGTATAACGACAACCTCACCAGGCAACTGATCCAGAAAATTGTTGTGCTGGATGAGGATAGGTTTGAAATTGTATACAAATAACCCTTACATTAATGCTATTGAACGCAATTAATGAGTTGGACTATTCAAAAAAGCTGTCACTGATGAATGAGATTATTTAGAAAGAAGAGAAAGAGGTGAGCAAGTTATGTCATCAAGTAACATTATTTCATGGATGAAGAAATATGATTTTGAAAAATTACTTATGTGGTTGCAAGCAACAGCCATC